>URQF01000001.1 GCA_900549915.1 uncultured Mollicutes bacterium
AGGTACACAAAGACGATTAGGGCGAAATCTTTAAATGAATTTGATCCATTGAGTTTTTGCACTCAAAAGATTATCGATTCTCTCTTGAAAATACAATAAATTTGTATTTAGAGGAGAAAATGATATATACAACAAAATCAAGGAAGATTTAGACTTTGATTTAAAAACATACTTTCCAAATGAAGTTTGCGTGTACTTGCACAAAAACAAAGAAGTCTTATACGGAAAACTTATGGATGATTCTTTCTAGTGTGTTTTTTTGTATCTTATTGACAAGAGAGTTAAGGATTCAACTTGTTGTTGAATTTAGGAAAATGATTTGATAAAATCCTTACCCGTACAGACAGTTCGACGTTACCATCCTGTCTATAAACAAAACCAGGAACACAAAGATTACATTTTGATGCACTCTTTTGTCTCTGGAAGGAGTGCATTTTTTCATTCCTTCTTGGTAGAAACGGAGAAAATTATGGAAGAGAAAGAAGTTACGGGACTAAAGACGAAAATCAAAAACTATTTTGCCTGCTTTAAATTAGATACGAGAAGCATTGCTTCCAATGCAATCATTGCAGCTAGGTATACTGCATTGACCTATGCGTTCTTCTTCTGCTCCTACGGAAATGTACAGGTCCGTATATCCGAATTCAGGGTATTATTAGTCTTTTTCAATCCAAACTATATCTACGGATTGACAATCGGATGTATCTTAAGCAACATCTATGCTCCCGCAAGGTCAAGCTTCTGTTCACCCCTTGATATTGCGATTGGAACTGCTGCCACAATCGTTGCTTTGTTCTTAATCTCTTGGTGCAGACATAGGTTTGTCGCAACCCTTTTCCCAGCAATCACTAACGGACTTCTTCTTTCCTGGGAATTCACCTTCATCACGAATACCGAAGGAAATGCCGGCAGTGTTCTCTATTGGACAAACTTCGGTTTTGTTGCACTCGGTGAAATCATTGCTGTTTCCATCCTTGGTTACTGGATCTTCTATTTCCTTGCTAAGAAAAACAAAGGCTTTTTAAAACTAATCGGTGCCAAACAGAATCTGAACTTCAAGTGGTAATTGTTGTTTTGTAGATAATCGGTGGGACTCTATAGGTGACACCAAAATTAATACGAAACATCCGATTTATTATTTAGATTAGAATATGGATAACTATAGACAGGAAGAAAGAGGCTTGCTTCCTGCCTTTTTTTGATTTCGAAAATAAATGGAGGTGAGCTGTTACTTAAAACAAAAAAAGACATCCATTACTGGATGTCCTGGTTTTCGTTTCCTGGATTCTTATCTGGATTCTTTCGAACATAGTTGGAAGAAATCGAAGTTAATGCAACAGCAGCCAGAGTTAAGAATACAACGACTCCACCGATTACTGTCCTTAAGATACCAGCAAGAGAAACTGGATTCGGCGAAGTAAGGAGAATCACACCAGATAGAAGCACACCGAGGCTGATAAGGAAGAAGAGAGAGAGGAGGGAAATGAAGATTGCACTCCCTTTTTTCGATAATCGGGCAATCCCGAACCTGATCTTTGCAATAAGTTTACCAATCATGACTTAGGAATGGTGTGCCCTAAGGGATTCGAACCCTTGGCCTCAAGCTTCGGAGGCTTGCGCTCTATCCAGCTGAGCTAAGGGCACTGATAATAAAAAATGGTGGCCGAGACGAGAATCGAACTCGTGACAAACCGCTTAGGAGACGGTTGCTCTACCATGCTGAGCTACCCGGCCAGCCGAAAGAAATTATACACCTTTGAATGGAAAAAGAAAACAAAAATATATTTTTCGTGAAATTATATGCTTCTCACACCCAATATGAAGTGAATAGGAGGACGTTATGAAACAAAAAAGGAGGGTTCTTTACCTATCTTCTACTTTTCTGCTACCTTCTCTTCCCAATAAAAAGGATGCTTATCAGAATCCGTTTGTTGACATTCCAGCCTGTAAAACGAATAGGATTACCTATGCGGATGCAGATTCCCTTGTGAATAAGCTTCCTCTTGATTTCTATGCGAATGCTCCTGCGGAAGGGCATCTTGGTATCGGAGGAGAACATGCAAGACCACTAGAAAAGAGAAGGGAACCTATCTGGGTTGATACACCAGAAGGGAAAATCGATATTGGTATTGTCTTTGCCCAGGATATTGGGTTTCAAAACAAAAACAGGGAAAGGAGAGCCCTTGGTTTTTCCTTTGACTTTACCATCGATGGCAAGCCCTACAAGAAAACTTATCGAAAAGTAGTGAATGATCTTCCTTCTTTATTCCATCAAATGGGTAAGGTAGATGACAATGAAGATGAAGAGATACTGAAGACGAGCTTCTTTCTTTGGAATGAGAGAACAATCAATCTTCGGATTGATTTAGATGGGCATCATATCTTCTATTTAAATTCGGTTGACTTCTATTACGGAGACCTCCCGAAAGATATCTGGTATGCCTACCTCTTGCCACAAAATGACAATGATCGATACTTGATCTCAAACAAACAGGATTTCTGTCATAGTCATGATAAGGAATACAATCTGAATATTGGTACAAAAGCGGAATTCACGCTCTACTCTCCTTATGGAAGTTTCTACGATAGACGGTATCTAGAAGAATCCTTTGGTGTCAGAAAATATCCTGGTGATAATAACCTGATTACCGATAACAATATCGTAAATGGAATAACTTCCCGATATTTTGTTGACAGTTATCTTGCACCTATTGGAACGCAGTACGAGGTAGAAAGGTATAGCAGTTATAGGGGATACAATGAAAAAATCATCCTTCATAGGATAGTCGGTGATAAGAAACCACCGACAATCTATTTTCCGCATGGAAAAGAAATCAAGCTGAGTTATAAGAGCGACTTTACTTCTTATCAAAGCTATGAAGGAGAAGTCTTGATAACAGACAACAAAGACGAAATCATTCGGACAAAGCTTCTTAGAAAGGACGGAACAGAACTACCGGAAAATACCTGTGATACGTTTGACTGTATCTTATCCTGTTATGACAGGATGCAAAACAAATCCCAAGAAGAAGTTAAGGTCACTCTGATCGATGATCTTCCTCCCAATAGGAAAGCGGAGTATTCCGATATCTTTCTTCCAAAAGGAACAAGGATCAGCAAAAAAGAACTCCTCTCTTACTTTCAGATTGAAGATGATATTGATAAGCATCCGACAAGGAAAATAAGGGAGGATACTTATTCTGGAAAACAGTCTGTTCCTGGAAACTATCTTTTCACTGTGGAAGGAAAGGACAAGGAAGAGAATACAAGCTCATTGACAAGGAAAATTCATGTCAAAGAAAGCTTTGGCGAATATTATTTGAGAGATGGTTTTGTTAAAGTCCTGGAAACGGAAATCCCGACAAAAGAAGAACTGGTATCCCTCTTTATTCAAAGCGGAAGACTACCGGATAAAAACTACAGCTTCATTGAACAGATCGAAGGAGAGACCATCTCCCGTAATCTGAAACCAGGAGACTACCAGAGGAAGCTGAAACTTTCTAGCCAAGGGGAAGAGGATATTGTCTTTCCTTTCGTTCTTTCGGTCATGAAAAAGGAGACAGATTCTTTTCAAAGGGAGGAAAAAGAATCGTTCTTGGAACGGATTATCTCCTTCATCATTAAGATTTTCACTGCGATCGTTGACTTCTTCAAAAATCTTTTTTCCTAGGCTTGCTTCCATCCTACAATGAAAAATCAATTGCACTTTTTTTCTTCTTGGGGTATCATTATTTAGCTATGCAGCTGTGGCGGAACTGGTAGACGCGCTAGATTCAGGTTCTAGTGGTTACCCGTGGGGGTTCGAGTCCCCCCAGCTGCACCAGGTGGAGAAAGAGTACAGGCCCGGCTTAACTGACCGGGCTCCTTTTTTTATTTCTATAAATTCAGCTTAAGATTTCTTTGAATTGTTGGACGAAGAATTTCTTAAATGTTTCCATAGAGTTTCACTTGGAAGGAGAAAAGGAATAAGGAATGAATGACGAAAAGCAAACTGTTTTGCTTTTTGTTGATAATTGTAGGAAAGGTCAGTCTGAAATAATCCATCCTTTTTCTTTTAAGAGAGTCCGTTGCATTGGCGGAATTCTTTTGGAAAACACAGCTCCTTAGGGTAAAATAAAGGTGCTTGAAAGGAGCAATTGGTTATGGATGAAAAATCAAATCCTCTGTTCACCCCTTGGAAAATCGGCAATCTTGAAATCAAGAACCGTATTGTTATGACTTCTATGGGTGGCACAGATTTGTTCGGCTGGATGGAAATCAATCATTTCGACAAGGAGGCTGCAAAATTCTTATTAGATAAGGCAGAGCATGATGTCGGATTGATTCTTCCTGGCTGTCAGCCAGTCTATAATCCGATGCTTGGACAATGGCTCTACCGGAAAAAGAGCAGGTTCAAGAAAGTCAAACCCTTCAGGGATGAGGTTCATAAGCATGGTGCAAAGCTGTTCATCCAGCTGACTGCTGGCTTTGGACGTTCTTTCTGTATTTCCGATAGGATGGAAAAACTTGCCTCGAATAAGGTCCTTAATGTCTTATCGAAGCCGGTGATGAATTTTGATAAGATCTGTGCGACCGCTTCTCCTTCTCCGAATCGTTGGTCGGATAAGGTTCCTTCTAAGGAAAGGACGAAGAAAGATATTGAGCAGTTTATCAAAGCCTTTGCAAAGAGTGCCAAACTGCTCAAGGATAATGGTGTTGACGGTGTTGAAGTCCATGCGGTTCATGAAGGATACAGGCTTGACCAGTTCACTCTGAAATATGTTAACAAACGTACGGATGAATATGGTGGAAGCCTTGAGAACCGTTATCGTTTTGCCATCGAGATTGTCAAAGCCATCAAAAAAGAATGCGGACAGGATTTCCCTGTTTCTCTTCGTTATTCGGTTCTTTCTAAGACCAAAGGATTCCGGGAAGGCGCCCTTCCTGGAGAAGAATACAAGGAAGTCGGACGAGATAGGGAAGAGAGCAAAGAAGCGATTAAGCTCCTTTCGGAAGCCGGCTACGATAGGTTCAACTGCGATAATGGAACCTATGATGCCTGGTACTGGGCTCATCCGCCGATTTATAGGCCAGAGAACTGCAATCTAGAAGCTGTTGAGGAAATCAAGAAATATACCGATAAGCCTGTTGTGTGCGCCGGACGTCTTGATCCATTTGTTGCTTCTAAGGCGATTGAAGAAGGCAAGTTAGATGGTGCCGGATTTGCCCGTCCTTTCTTAGCGGATCCTCACTGGGTTACGAAGAGGAAAGAAGGACATAGGGATGATATCCGTCCTTGTATCTGCTGCCATAACGGATGCTTCAATAGGGCACACTATAAAGGACATGCCAATGATCAATCCTTGACTGATTCTCTTCATAGGTCCCGTTGTGCTGTCAATGCAGAAACAAGGCAAACAACGAAGCACTATATTGCGAAGACAAAATCTCCGAAGAAAGTTGCCATCATTGGTGGCGGCATCGGCGGAAGGGAAGCTGCAAGAGTGTTAAAGCTCCGTGGTCATACTCCAGTCATCTATGAAAAGAGCAATCGTTTAGGTGGCGTGTTTGTTGAAGCAGGCTCTGCTTCCTTTAAAGGAAAGCTTCGTGAATTGCTTGCCTGGTACGAGAAACAGAGGAAGGATAGGAATATCGAAATCCACCTCAATACGGAAATTAAAGATATTCACGAAATCCAAGCGGATCACTATATTATTGCAACAGGATCGACTCCGAAGTTCTTCAAATCCGTTCCTGGATTTGAAAAGGGAATTGAGGCTGTCGAATATCTGAAAGACAAGAAATGCGGTGACAATGTTGTCGTTGTCGGCGGTGGTCTCACTGGCTGTGAAATCGCATATGAGCTTTGCTTAGAAGGAAAGAAACCGACCATTGTCGAGAGGAAGAACGATTTAGTTGCTCAGACTGGTGTCTGTCTTGCAAACTCTTCCTATCTAAGAGAATACTTTGCACTTCATAAAGTCCCAGTCTACTTAGAAACCAAAATCAAGGAAATCAAGGACAAAGAAGTCATCTGCACTGGTAAAGACGGAAAAGAAATCGTCATTCCCTGTGATAGTGTGATTACATCCGTTGGTTATAATCCAGCTCCGCTGACTTGCAAGCAGAAAGATGTTGACTTAGTCGGTGACTGCAACGGAATCGGAAATCTTCGTAATGTTATCTGGGGCGCCTACGACGTTGCTAGGAAAATCTAAATAAAGGAGAAAGACAATGTACGAACCAAAAAGGCAGCTTACCGAAGAAGAAAAGGACATTCTTTCTGGAAAGCAGGGCGAAACGAAAGCCAAGAGGAGGGAATGTCTTGTCCGTTATGGTGATATCTTCCATGCAAAGAGAATGGTTAAGATCACTCACAAGGAAGGACATCTTGTCACTTCCTTTGGCTTACAGCTATTGACTCCGATTTACCCTCTTAGGGATGAATTAATTAAAGCCGGACTTGTCGCGGAAGAAGGCTTCACTGCAGACCCGCGTCCTAGGGATTACAAGAACGCAAGTGCAAATCCAATTGAAAAATTGGTTTTCAATCATTTCATGTATTCTACCCAAGGACACTATGAAGACCAATTAAAGAAGGTCGGTAGGAAAGATGATAAAGGATTCACTTGCACCTGCTATCTGAAGGAAAATGAAAACATCCCTCAGAAAGGCGATATTCTTTCTTGGGCAGAGAGCTCTGCTGTGGTCTATGCTAACTCTGTCTTAGGTGCTCGTTGCAACCGTAACTCCGGTGTCTTTGATTTATTCGGAATCCTTCTTGGCGAGGTTCCGGAATTCGGTTTCCTTCTTGATGAAGGACGGAAAGCGGATTATAAGGTCATTATCAAATGTACAAAGCTTCCGGAAGCCCAAATCTTAGGATCGGCTATCGGTAGGAAGGTTAGGGAGAAAGTACCTTATGTTATTGGTCTTGATCAATGGTTAAAGGATCTTCCGGACGAAGATACCATTGCTTATCTTAAGGACTTCGGGGCAGCAACGGCTAGTAATGGTGCTGTCGGACTTTATCACATCGACAAGATTACTCCAGAAGCCAAAGAACTTGGTCAATCCTTGTTGAAAGAGAATGTCAAAGAATACGTTATCGATGATGCTGAAATCGAACGTGTCTATAAGAGCTATCCGATTAGGTGGAAGAAGAAAAACGCTAAACCGCATAAGTGCTTCATCGGCTGTCCTCATTTGACAAAGAAACAGCTGATTGACTGGACTAGGAACATCGAAAAAGGACTGAAGGAAAGCGGAAAGAAGAAACTTGTCGTTGATACGGTCTTAACGACCTCTCCGCATGTCTTAGATGCCTTTAAGGAAACCGAATACTACAATCGTTTAATTGCAACTGGTGCCCATGTCTCCATTATCTGTCCGTTAAGGTATGCGGATAACCCGCTTTGTCATGCACGGCCTAGGATTACTAACTCGAACAAGCTGCGTACCTATACCTTTGCCCGATACGAAAAAGATGAAAAGATTCTGAATCTCATCACTGGAAAGGAGAGCTACTAAAATGAAGGAATTCAAAGGACGTCCCTTATTCGCTGATGATTTTACCGGTGAGGCTATTGTCAGCCACAACGGATTCAACACTTTAGCTAGCTTCCAGTCTTCCTTGCTGAAAAAATCAGCAAAGGAAGTCATGGTATCGGATCAGAATAATCCGGACCTTTTCAAAAAGAATATTACAGGCAAGATTCTTTGTCTCCCTCAGACAATTGGTTCTACTACCGGTGGTCTTGTCATCCAGACCGCTGCCAATCGTCACCTTGCTCCTGCTGCTATGCTCTTCGCTGACGAAATCGATCCTCTTGCCGCAAGTGGTGTTGTTCTTTCCAATGTCTGGGAAAAAGTACCTCTTCTTTGTATCGATGGGCTTGGAAGAGATTTCCTCGATGCCGTTAAGACTGGTGACAAAATCACGATTAAGAAAGACGGTACTGTCATTATTGACTAATTGGTAGATTTGCACTCAAAAAGGACTGCTGATAAAACAGTCCTTTTTGAGTGCAATTTTTTAAAGATTATTAAAGTTTGACAGGCCCTTCTGGATGTCTCTTTTTCCAGTCTTCCTCGTCTTTCGGATCGTCCCAGATGGTGTCTTCATAGACGACTCCCTCGATGAACTGCTTGTCCAGAATCTTGGCTTTGAAAAGGAATCTTCTGGTTCTTGATTCCTGCAAGAGGTTCCTTTCCTAAGTACGAAAAAAGGACAGGCTTATGCTGTCCTTATGAAAACTAGAACTTGATTTCTTTTACGATTTCGTCGGTGAGAAGGTCAATCAGCTTGATTCCTTCTTCATTCCTTATCCTATAGGAGTGACGATTGTCTTTTGGAAGGGATATAGAGCCTGGATTGGCTAAAATAAGATTTTCTTTCTTTTCTAGGACTCCGATGTGAGTGTGTCCCTGTAAGAAGATATCACCAGGATTCTTCGGTAGATTCTCAAAGGAATAATGGTGCCCGTGAGTCCTTGTTATCTGTTTTCCAAAGACATACCTTGTTCCGATTTCAGAAAAGAGGAAAGGAGAGACCCTTTGATCCACTTCGGATTCACAGTTTCCTTTGATGGCAATGATTTTGTCGGCGTAAGAGTTAACAAGTTGTACACACTCTCTTGGTGAATAGTCTTTTGGAGGGATATTCCGTGCTCCGGAATAATAGAAATCACCAAGCAGGATGATTTTCTCTGGATTATACTTTTCCGCTTTGGAAAAGAATATCTTTGCATAGTAATAAGAACCATGAATGTCGGAACCAATCAGAAAATTCATTATCGATTACCTCTTTCTATTAAAAGTCGAGAGACTCTACAACGGACGAAGAATCAAAATCCCTGATTCTCCTTCCTTTATCATCCCTTATCCTATAGGAATGAATACCATCTCTTGGCTGAGCCAAGGAACCAGGATTTGCAACAATCCGTCCCCTCTTGTCTTTCGTAATAAAGCTTTGATGGGAATGACCTACTAGCCTGATATCGTAAGGAGCCGTATAGTTCATTGGATTATAGAAGTGTCCATGGGTCAAAACGATGCTTTTCTTTAGCTGATAGTCCCTGTTTATCAAAGGCCTATCGAATCTGGCAAAGTCGATTTCCTCATAGGAGTCGCAGTTTCCTCTTACGGCTAGAATCTTGTCATGCAGAGGATTGAAGACATCAATGACGTCATAAAGAAGGTCACCTAAAAGGTAGAGTTTGTCAAAATGCTCTTTCTTAAATAACGAAAAAGCAGCCTTAGCATAATCGGCATCGTTATGGAGATCGCTTAATACCCTGATTTTCATAGCACGGATATTGTAAGAATTTCTTCTTGAAAATTCAATTTAGTCGCCTCGGAAACCTTTCTCCGATAAAAGCGGAGGTTCCCTTGGCTTATAGAAGAGGGAATGGCTCGGATGATTCAGGAAAGAGCGGAGACGCTCATTCTTCGATTGATGGAAGACATAGTCTGGAGTTCCTTCTTCTGCGACAAAACCTTGATCCCTGAAAATGACTTTGGAAGAGACATGTTCTGCAAAGCTCCTCTCATGGGTAACGACAATCCTTGTCACATGTTCATCGGCAAGATCTTTCCTGACGGACAAGACTTCATTGACCCTCTCGGGATCTAAGGCAGACGTCGGCTCATCAAAAAGGATGACATCCGGATTCCTAGACAAGGCTCTTGCAATAGCGACACGTTGCTTCTGACCGCCGGAGATATCCCGGATTTTAAAGTGAACACGATCCGCTAAGCCGACTCTCTTTAGGTTCTTAAGAGCAATCTCTTCGGCTTCTTTCTTCTTCCGGTGAAGGACTTTTCTCTGACCGATGACACAGTTTTCTAGTACATCCCTGTTGTTGAATAGATTAAAGGATTGGAAGACCCTTGAGATATGGCTTCTTAAAGAATTGACATCATACTTCGGATTTAAAATATTCTCTCCTTTATAGAGAATCTCACCAGAAGTTGGCGTCTCAAGGCGGTTAATGCAGCGAAGAAGCGTAGACTTACCAGAACCAGAGGGACCAATAATCGTCAAACATTCCCCTTCGTTAACATCGAAGGAGATATCTTTTAACACCTTTGTATTTTCTTCAAAGGTTTTCGCTAAATGATGAATACTAACAAGCGGCATTCTGTTTCTCCTTTTTATGATAATGGAAGAGCACTTCTTTCCAATGGAAGTTCGGTTTCTTACCATCCATTCTGTATTCGACAATCTTAAGAATCAGGGTTGCACAAAGAGTCAGAAGCAGATAAATGCAGGCAATCAGAAGATAACTTGCCCTGTACTTGTAGTTCTTACTCGCAGCCGCATTTGCCTGCCAATAGAGCTCACTGACAGCAATGACATTCAAAACGGAAGAGTCCTTAATATTCACGACCCATTCGTTCCCAATCGTCGGAATCGAATTCCGGATAGCCTGTGGAAGCTCTACAGAGAAAAGAGTCTGCCTCTTGTTCCTGCCAAGAGCTCTTGCTCCTTCTTCCTGTCCTTTATCCACACCATTTAAACCAGAAAGAATAATCTCACCCCTATAGGCAGCCGTGTTGAACGTAATCACAATCCTTCCTGCCAAGAACCATCCGTTGAAAACAGAGTTTCCGCTGAGAACCTTGTTCCAATTCAGACCCCTAGCCTGGCATCCGTATTTGAAAATCCTAGCCTGGACCATCCTAGGGGTACCACGGATAATCAAGGAATAGATCTGGCAGATGAATTGAATCGGATAAGAATAGATTTTCTTATACCAAGGGGCTCCTTTGGTCTCCCTCTTTTTGCCAAAGGCAAGGAAGACACCAAGGAAAAGACCCCCGAAAGTACCGACTAAAGATAGAATGACAGTAGAAAGAAGGCCGTAAAGATAGAAACTTCCGTAATTGGATAACAGTTCAGACCTATCAGAGAAGCTCATTCTGCAGCGCTCCGTAAGACCGCATCACTCCTCCTCTGTTCCCGCTCTGAGGAAGAGATGGACTTCAAAGCAGCATTCACAGCAGCTTTTAATCCAGTGTTCTGCTTCTTGATTCCAATGGAAACACCAAGCTCTGCTAAATCAATTCCGAGAATGTCCTGGTTCCTGCGGATAATGCCAAGACCTTTCCTATTCTGGACATAGTTCTTGGCAACCGGCCTTTCAACCGTAAGGAAATCGGCTGTCGAGTTCTCGACATCTTTTGCGGCTAAAGCATAAGTAGTCTGTGCCGAGGCATGGACACATCCATAGTCCTTAACAAAGTTATCGATCCTATCATCTTCGACCGTATTGGCCTGAGAGACAACCTGCTTATCTTTTAATAAAGCAGTGAGCTCTTCCTTGCCGAGAATCTTCCCATCATACTTCGTGGAATATTCCGTCCGAGTAATCAAGACAACTTCGGAACGATAATATTCATCGCTGAAAGCAACCGTCTGTCTTCTTTCTGCGGTATCCGTCCTTCCAGCTAAGACCAAATTGATAGCTCCGTTATCGCAGTCAGCGACAAGGCTTTCCCAGAGCTCCTTTACGATTTCGACTTCCCTTCCCCTCTTCTCTGAGAGCTTCTTGGCAATCTGGATATCATAGCCATCCGCATAGCCTTGGGCATTGGAAATCTGCAAAGTGTTCTCATTTTCCTTCGTTTCTGTCCAATTGAACGGAGCGTAGTTGCATTCCCTGCCGATAACAAGCTTATCCGCTTCGACATGATAGCTCTGGCCATCGATTTGGATATCTTTTCCTTCTGGAGCCGATTCCTTGGAACAGGCAGTAACCGACGAAAGCGCACATAAAAGTGCAAGAATACGGAATGATAATGATTTAGACATGAAAAAATGTCTCCCTTTCTGTCAGCTTCGCACATGATGCGAAGCCGCTTGCAAAGAAGACAGGACTCTCGTATCAATAGTGCCAACCTAGGTCTATTGCCTAGGAGAGTCCTTAAGGTATTCCCATAAGGCCCAACTCGTCTCTTTCCTTTGCGAGAAGTACTCAAGATGGTTTCGGCGGCTCTTACCTTTCCTTGCTAGGCAATTCGCATAACCTAGGAAGTACTAATTTGTAGCCGCTCCTCTATTCGATCTGACGGAACTAGTTAACAATATTTCATTTCGGATTGCAAGGGGAAATCTATAAATCCTGAAAATAGCGTGTTGTAAGAGATTACAGACCCTCTATGCGTTATAATCAAAATGGATAAAGGAGCTTAACAATGAATAATTTCTTCTGGGAGACTCCGACAAAAGTTTATTTTGGAAAAGGAGTCGTCGACGAACATCTTCAAGAAGTCAGGTCGCACTATGGAAAAAGAGTCCTTCTCACTTATGGAAAATCCTCCATTAACAACAGGGGACTCTACGATAAAGTCTATTCTTTATTGAAGGGATACGAAATCTATGAATTAAGTGGAATCGAACCAAACCCAAAATACAATCCTTCGGTTCTAGAAGGTGTCAAAATCTGCAAAGAAAAGAAAATCGATGTCATCTTAGCGGTAGGTGGAGGATCCGTATTGGATTGTACAAAGGCAATTGCCGGTTCCGCTTTCTATGATGGTGATCCTTGGGACATCATCATTGGAAAAGCAGAGACTGTCAAAGCACTTCCCATTGTCGATATTCTGACCTTAGCTGCTACAGGGTCCGAATTTGATGATGGAGGTGTTATCTCTCGAACGGAGACAAACGATAAGCTCTGCTATAGCTCTCCCCTTGTCTTCCCTGCTTATTCTCTCTTAGATCCTACCTATACCTTCTCGGTTTCGAAAAAGCAGACGGCAGCTGGAACTGCTGATGCAAGGAACCATGTCTTTGAACAGTACTTTGCGACTCCTTCGACCCTATTGAACGATGGAAGGAGGGAAGCTAGGCTCCGCTCTTTAAGGACCAATGTGAAGATTGCCCTGAAAGAACCGGATAATTATGAAGCGAGAGCACAGCTTAGGTGGGACTGCTCCTTTGGATGCAATGGAATCCTTGCCTGCGGAAGCGGGGCTTCTTCTTGGCCAAGGCATGCGATGGAACATGCTCTCTCTGCCTATTATGACATCACTCATGGTATCGGACTTGCTATCCTGACTCCGCGTTGGAGGGAACATATCCTCAATGACAAGAGCGTTGACCGGTTTGTCTCCTATGCTAAGAATGTCTTAGGACTGAAAGAAGAAGGAAACAAATTCGTTTTAGCCAGAGAAGCCATTAGGAAAACCTATGAATTCTTTGAATCCCTTGGTATTCCAAGGCATTTGAAGGATGTAGGTATTGATGAATCCCGCTTAGAAGAGAGGACAGAACATATTGTCAAGAAGGAAGGATTAGACCAAGCCTGGGAACCTCTTTATCATGACGACATCCTTGCTATTCTGAAAGCATCCTTATAGAAAGAAAATAGAGGAAATAACAGAACCTTCCTGGGAATTCCAGGGAAGGTTTTCGATTGTCGGAAATTCGGATGATGATAGAAGCAAATCGTGGGAAATGAACTTTTTGTACTTCCAGCACAAAGAAAAATGTAACCCCTTTAAACTTGTATACAAGAATGGTAGAATAGTGGCCAAGGAGATTTATAAAACATGGATAATTCATCATTCCGCTTAGATGGAAAGGTTGCTTGGGTCACTGGTGCAAGCTATGGTATAGGCTTTGCCATTGCAAGTGCTTATGCTTCTAGGGGTGCTAAGATTGTTTTCAATGATCTGAATCCAGATAAATTAGAAAAAGGAATTGCTGCCTATAAAGAAAAAGGAATCGAAGCTTATGGCGAAGTCTGTGATGTTACCAAAGAAGAGGAAGTCCAGGCTTTCGTAAAGAAAATCATCGATAAGTTCGGACATCTTGATATTCTTGTCAATAATGCTGGAATCATCAAACGTATTCCAAGGACAGACAGGAGCGAAAAAGACTTCCGTGCTGTTGTCGATGTTGACTTAGTTGCTCCCTTTATTGTTTCTAAAGCAGTCATTCCTTATAGGATTAAAGAAGGACACGGAAAGATTATCAATATTTGCTCTAGGATGAGCGAGCTTGGACGTGAGACTGTCTCCGCCTATGCTGCAGCCAAAGGCGGATTAAAGAGGCTGACCCGCAATATCTGTTCGGAATACGGCGCTTATAACATTCAGTGCAATGGTATTGGTCCTGGCTATATTGCAACTCCTCAGACTGCTCCTCTTCGTGAGAAACAGCCAGATGGTTCAAGGCATCCGTTTGATAAGTTCATCCGCTCTAAGACTCCGGCAGGACGCTGGGGTACTCCGGAAGATTTAAGGGGACCAGCCGTGTTCTTAGCTAGCGATGCATCTGATTTTGTCAACGGACATATTCTTTATGTCGATGGCGGAATCTTAGCCTATATCGGCAAACAGCCACAATAACAAATTGATTTGATTGGAAGGAAACGGAGGTAAAAGTAATGAACAAACGGATTAGCATATTGGGTATTGTCCCCCTTCTTCTTAGCTTGACTGGATGCAAAAAGACAAGGAATGCATCCTGCTATATCCGGGATGGAGGAACCCAGAACAGAGAAGGCTATTTCGTTGTGAAAGCCGATGTCACTGTTACTGGCGGAAAAATCGACTCTGTCTCTTTCCATGAGACGTATTCAGCAAATGTCTGGGCAAGAGTCAAAGACGAAGATAAGGATAAAGTCGAAACGATTGAAGTTCCGGCTTCCTATTTAGGCGAAGATGCCTCTTCGAGTATCTATCTTGCCAAGCACATCTATGTCAATGGAAGGAACTGGACGGGCACTCTTCGGGATAGCGAGGAAGGTGCTGGGTATATTTCCAAAGGAGAATATGTTTGTTATACCGCAGACGAATCTGCTGGGGACCAGGATAGCAAGCGTGATCTTGCTATCTATCTGAACGTTCCGGATTCCGATCAGTACAAGCTTGGTTCTTTTAGGAATACCTACTACCAAGACGTCAGGGATGACAAAATCAAGATTCTGAAAGAGGAATCCAAAGAAGAAAAAGACGGAAAGACAATCTACACCTATTCGGACTCTTTGGTTAATCCTTATTTCCCCAGTGGAAAGAAGGATCGTTTAGAACAAGAAGAGAACAAAGACTTTGCTGCTTCTGTCCATGCTCTTGAAAACTATCTGAAGGGCAAACAGCTGAACTACCATGATCGTATTACGGATAGCAACCTTGACTTCCATGACACCATCAAAGCAGAAGACGGCGAGTGGGTATACAATCCTTCTTATGCCTTTACGGATTTGACCGATAGTGAGAAAAAAGCCGAGGCAGACAAGAATTGGGAAGTCATCAAAGACTGCAAAGTCGCTTCGCTTCCCTATGATTCGTTAGATGCTCTCTTTGATTCTGCGAATCGTGCCTTTGCTTCTGTCGAATTCTCTTCTTTGAGGTAACACGATGTCTTTTGTTCTTCTTTATCCTGGATTTAAGAAAAAAGCTGTTACCTTTTCCTATGATGATGGAATTCTTCAGGATAAGACAACCGTTTCTATTTTGAAAAATCATCATAGGAAAGGAACCTTTAATCTGAATTATGGTCAATCTGGGGAGGAAAAATTCCGGAACGGAATCGATTGTTCTCACCTTGACCTGAAGAAGGACATTTCTCTCTATGAAGGAAGGGAAGTCGCAAGTCACACCTATTCTCATCCTCATAGGGAAACCCTTCTTTATGAGCAACAGGACGAAGAATTCAAGAAAGACATTTTAGGTTTAGAGGAACTTACTGGAAAGAAGGTCTTCGGTGCTGCTTATCCCTATGGAACCTACAATCTGGATACTTTAAGAGCATTGAAACGAAACGGACTAAATTATTGCCGTACCACAAAGTCAACTTATTCTTTCTCTCTTCCGGTGGATTTCCTTCTCTGGCATCCAACGATTCACCATCGGGATAAGCGAATCTTGGAAAGGCTCGATTGCTTCCATGATGCCAAAGAGGAACTTGCCCTATTCTATATCTGGGGTCATTCCTACGAGTTCGCTCTGGATAATAATTTCTCTTTACTGGATGATATCTGCTCCAATCTTGAAAAGGATGAGGATATCTACTATGGAACCAACAAGGAAATCTATGACTATGTTAAGAGTGCGGAAAGGGTCTACTACCGCAACGGAGATTACGTTAATCCGAGCTTATGTGACGTCTATCTGAAAGATGAAAACGGAAACCTTTTACGGATACCAAAGGAAGGAAAACTACAACATGAATAACAACAAGATCATTGGTGCTAGGGGCGAAAGGCTCCTGCGCTTAACAAGTGCAAAAGGACGTCAGATTAAGAACGCGGATTCGTTCTCTGTTTGTTACGGAGGTGCAGAAGGAAACGTTCTTAGGTCTCTTTCCTGCTTAGGAAGGAAAACAAGATTTCTTTCCAAAATGGGAAAGGATGAAATCTCTCAAGCCGCGGTTCTTTCTCTAAAGAGAGCCGGCGTTGATACCTCCTTTGTGGTCCGTGATGAGAATCCTTTGGGAATCTATTTTTTAGAAGAAGGGGAAGGAAAACGCCCATCGAAAGTCGTCTACCATCGGATAGGCTCCTCTGCTACTACAAGGAAACCAGAGGATTTCGATTTCAAGAAAGCACTAGAAGGTGTTTCTCTTTTCCATATTTCTGGAATCAGCCTCTGCTTAACAGAAACTAGGCGTGATACTGTTAGGGAATGTCTTAAGACCTGCAAGGAAAGGCACATTCCGGTTAGCTTCGATTTCAACTATCGCCCTTCCCTTCTGCCGTTAGACGAAGCGAAGAAAATCTATCCGGAAGTTGCAAAGTACTGTGATATTCTCTTTGCTTCCAAATGGGATATTCAGACTTTGCTTGGCTTCCATCCGGAAGAAACGGATGAAGATAAAGTCTTCTTAGGTGTCTGCAAAGAGAAAGGCTATCGTTATGTCTTCACCAAGAAGCGGACCATCCTAGATGACCGGAATCAAAGACTCTTACCGATTGGATATACTTCGAAAGAAAAAGTCATCGGACGCGAAGAGGATAGGTATATTTTTGACCGTATCGGTGCTGGTGATTCCTTTGCAGCTGGTGTCCTTTATGGCGTAGCCAATGAAAGAAGCACCAAAGAATCGCTTGATCTTGGTATTGCTAACTGCGCACTGGAACAGACGATTTTCGGAGACCATGCCAACTTCTCGATTGAGGAACTTCAAGAATATCTTTCGAGCGGGAAAGAAGAAAGGAAACGATGAAATTCATTTTTATCGGTGATTCCTTAAGGCAGGAAAATGATAGTTCAACCTACCCGCAGGAAGGTTGGCCTAGGGAAAGGAAAGGTTTCTATCCTGAAATTGACAGGGTCAATCTTGCTAAGAACGGACGTTCTACGAAATCGTTTCTTGACGAAGGAAGATTCCAAGAAGCGTTGCATCTTGCAAAAGAAGGTGACCTTTGCTTTATCAGCTTCGGACACAACGATGAGAAGAAAGAAGATCCTTCTCGTTACACTGACCCCTATGGAAGCTACGAGGACAATCTCATTTATAGGATAAACGAAAGGAAGAAAAAGGGTGTTTCCTCTATTCTTCTGACCTCGATTACCCGATTGAAGTACGATGAAGACTCTGGTCTTCTCCGGACTCATAAGGAATACCCGAAAGCAAGGAAGAAAGTCGCTCTTCTTGAAAAAATCCCACTGATTGATTTGGAAGAGAGGACCTACCAATTCCTTAGAAAATCAACCTTCGAAGAAAATAAGAAGTATTACAGGATCCTAGAGAAGAATCAATATCCAAATTACCCGGAAGGGAAAGACGATCATACCCATCTGACTAAGACTGGTGCGACATGGATTGCCTCAAGGGTTGCAGACAAGTTGAAAAAATACAATATAGGTTAAGCAAAACGAAAGGAGCTGTTTATGCCACTCGAGCTGAAGAACATTTATAAGATCTATCCGAACGGCTATCAAGCCATTACGGACTTCAACCTCACAATCAACGACAAGGAGTTCATTGTTCTTGTCGGACCTTCTGGCTGCGGAAAGAGCACGACTTTACGCAGGATTGCAGGCCTTGAGGAAATCACCCATGGTGACTTCTTGATTGACGGAAAGAGAGTCAATAATCTTCCTCCGAAAGACCGTGGCATTGCTAGGGTCTTCCAGAGCTACGCTCTGTATCCGACTCTCACTGTGTATGAGAACAGGGCTTTTGGTCTTGATTTGGCTGGCTTTGATGAAGATATCATTTCTGCCCGTGTCAAGCAGACAGCGAAAGTCTTAGGCCTTTCGGATTATCTTGATCGTCTTCCGAAAGCCCTCTCTGGCGGACAACGTCAGCGTGTTGCTTTAGGCCGAGCTATTATCCGTCATGCTAAGATCTTCTTAAGGGATGAACCGCTCTCCAACCTGGATGCCCGTCAGCGTGTTTCTAGGCGTAGTGAGTTGATTCGTATCCATCGTGAAATCGGTGCTACGACAATCTATGTTACCCATGATCAAATCGAGGCTAGGACCAGGGCAACCCGTATTGTCTGCAGGGATGTCGGTGTGATCAAACAGGTTGGTACTCCGAAAGAACTTTATTTCCATCCAAAGAACTTGTTTGTTGCTGGCTTTATCGGTGACCCGCCGATGAATTTCCTTCATGGAAAAGTTAACTCAGACAATATCTTTGTCTCGGATGACGGAAAGTGCCACTTAGCTCTTAACGGACTTTCTTCTGGTCTTTTCGAAAAGCTGAAAGGCAGAGAACTTGTTCTTGGCTATCGTCCAGAACATGCTCATATCCATCCAAGGGAAGGAAAACAGGAAGTCTGCTTAGAAGGTATCGTCGAAGTCAATGAAAGGCTTGGCGATATTCAGAATGTCTATTTGAATGTCGGCAAGGAGAAAGCCATCATCAAGGCTGCTCCGGAAGAGAAGATTTCGATTGGTGATGAATTAAAGTATTTCATCAACAGGGAAGACCTTCACTTCTTTGATGCCAAGAGTGAGGATATCATCGAAGAATGAGTACTTCCACCATTGTATCGCAGAAGGAATTGAAGAAACGGGATTTCATTCTTCACGGAAACAGGTGGAAAGTCGTTTTTGTAATTGCAGCTCCGCTCTTCTTCTTTACTCTCTTTAACTACATCTATTCGATTATTGACACCATCAGGTGTTCTGGAATATCGAAAGCTGCTGTCGATGCCGTTGGTGCCCTAAGCCAGGCCAATAGCAGGGTCAGGGCCGTTGGAACAGCACTAGGAGCTGGAGGTAGTATCCTCATTGCCCGTGAAATTGGTAAGAAAGACTACGAACGGGCTCACCAGTATGTCTGTACTGTCTTCTTCTATGCCTTTGTCCTAGGCGGAATCATCTGTGCGATTGTTCTTCCTCTCGCTCATCCGATTCTGAAAAGGAGGAAGATAACAGAAGAATCCATTGCTGTTGGAATCGATTACTTCCGATTTTCCGTCATCACCTCCGCTCTTAGGAGGATCAACAATGTCTTCAGGGGCGTTGAGAAGGCAAGAGGACGGACTCTATTGAGGACTTTCCTCAATATCGGGGTTGTCCTAATCAAAGTCGCCTTGAACGCAAGGTTCCTCTATGGTCTTGGTAGGAAAGACAGGAAGTTTGTTTCTCTTTCTACAAGGATTGCAAATCTTTGCTTAGCCCTTTATGTTCTCGTCCAGCTTTCAATAAAGAATTATCTCTTCCGCTTCTCCTACAAGAAGATTGATTTCGGAAAGAAAATCCTTCATCGCACCTTTAAAATCAGCTTCCCGATTTTCCTTGGAAAGTTTATCTTCTCGTTTGGAAAAGTCACCATCAATGGTCTCGCCTCTTCTTACGGAAATGATGTCGTTGGTGCTCTTGGCGTTTCCAATAACAGGGGCGGATCTGTCACTTCTCCAATTTCTTCCATTGAAGATTCGACTTCTTCGATTATCAGCCAGAACAGGGGCGCTAATCAAACGAAACGTGTCGTGAAGTGTTTCTTTGTTGGGCTTACTTATGCTCTTGCCATTGCCGTTGTCGGCGTTATCCTTGTAACTATCTTCGACACTCCGATTACTAGGTTCTTTGCTCGGAACGCTGGTACAAAAGAGGAAATCGAAGAATTTGCCAAGCATATCTCCAATGTCTTCTTTTATGAGAAGAGGGGCATCATCACCTTAGCAATCAACTCCGCTGTCCTTGGACTTCTCTATGGATTAGGCTATACCACGATTGCTTCTAGGATCAATATCAGCCGTGTCTTTCTCTTCCGCGTTCCGGTATTCCTTATTCTTCAGGCTTCTTTCCCGAATAGGGATGGTTATCAGATCTGCGGATTGAGCAGGGGAATCAGCAACATACTCATTGGTATCCTTGCTGGCATCGTTGGAATCTTAGTTCTTCTTCATTTAAAGAAGAGGAGGAAAGTAAAAGAGGAAAACAGGAAAATGTTAACAAAAGAAGAAAAACAGAAAGTCGATTCCTATCTGGATTCCTATTTGAAAAACTTCAAGCCCTATAAGAACGGGGCTTTCTGCTACGAAGACGGAGTCCTAAGGAATGGTGCTAGGAACAGGTACGAAGCCACGAAGGAGGAAAAATACCTTCTCTTTGTGGAAAAGTACTATGACAGGCAGATTGATTCTCTTGGGAATATCCCTGCCTTCAAGAAAGAGAATCACTCCATTGATGACTTACAGTCTGGATATGCTCTCCTTAAGCTGAACCACTATAAGCCAAAAGAAAAATATAAGAAAGCCATCGAATTCCTTCATACGCGTGTCAAGGAAAGGCCAAGACTTGAAAATGGTTCCTTCCAGCATAAGGACCGCTACTACAAACAATGCTGGCTTGATGGCCTTTATAGGGCACTTCCGTTCTATGCGGAAGTCTCTGCCTTAGACCATGAAGGAAAAGACAGGAAAGACATCAGGAAACAGTTCTCTAATGTCTTTACCTACAACAGGGGAGAAGACAAGAGAATCTATCACGCCTATGATGAGACAAAGTCGAGGCAGTGGGCAGATAAGAAAACAGGCAGAAGTCCTCAGGTCTGGCTTCGTTCGGTAGGATGGCTCATCAGGGCAACCTGTGATGTCTATGAAAGCCTCGATGAGGATGGACATCCTCTCGATAAGAGGAAGAGGAAAGAGTATCTGAAACAAGAGCTTAGCTTCTTAGAACCGGCTAAGGATAAAGATACTGGCCTTCTGAAAGATCTTCCCTTTGTTCAAGACAATCGGAACTACCTGGAAACAAGCGGTTCCCTGATGGTCAGTTATGGCTATAGGAAAGGAAGCCGGATTGGTAGGCTGAAATTCCAGGATAGCCAGGAAGGTGTCAAGAGGTTTACAAACATTGTCAAGGACTACCTCAAGGACGGACATTTGAATCATATCTGCCTTGTCTCGGGATTGGATAATGAAAAGAGAGATGGTTCCATCGATTATTATCTCTCTGAGCCGATATGCCAAGATGACAGCAAGGGTGTCGGTCCCTTCAGGCTAGCGTACAGCCAGTACCTGAGAATGCCGTACTAACTGCGGTTGAAACAAAAAGGAGAAACCAAGGTATTATGGAAATCTTATCCAAGAAAATCAGGACGAAGAAGACAGCTAAGATCAAAATCAGGCAGTTCGGAGAAGGAAACTTCCTTCGTGCCTTTGTGGATTGGCTGATTCAGAAGAGGAATGACTCCGGAAAATATTCCGGACATGTCGTTGTCGTCCAGCCTCTTCCTTTTGGAAGAATTGAAGATTTGAAGAAACAGGATTATCTTTATACCCTGATTCTTCAAGGAATCAACGAAAAAGGCGAAGCCGTCAAGACGCATGAAGTGATTGATGTCATTGATGACTGTGTGAATCCTTATACGGACTTTAAGAAATACCTTTCCTATGCAGAAAGCAAGGATTTGGAAGTCGTCATTTCCAACACGACCGAAGCTGGTATCCACTATGAGGAAAGAGATACCAAGCTCGACTTAAGCAAGGATACTCCGGTTTCTTATCCGGGCAAGCTTTTAGCTTTGCTAAAGCATCGTTATGAAACTCTTGGAAAAGACTATGGACTTGCTATCATCCCTTGTGAACTGATTGATGATAACGGCGATAAGCTTCGCGAAGTTTTGAATAGGCTGGCCAAGAAGAGGAATAGGGAGGAAGGTTTTATCGACTATATCAACCATTCCTGCCATTACACTTCTACCCTTGTGGACCGTATCGTTCCAGGTTTCCCGAGAGATGAATTCGATAAACTCTGCCAGGAATACGGATATATCGATAATAACAGGGATAAAGGAGAATACTTCCACTTCTATGTTCTGAAAGAAGAACCCTTTGTAGAAGAAAAGTTCCCGGTCGACAAAGTCGGACTTCATGCTGTCTATGTCAAGGATGTCCATCCTTATAAGCAGCGTAAGGTCCGTATTCTCAATGGCTCCCACACTTCCTTAGTCCCAGTCGCTTATCTCTGCGGCTATGATGAAGTCCGTCAATCGCTTCTCGATGAAAAAATCAGGAAATTCTTAGAAGAGGAACAGCAGAAGGAAATCCTTCCGACTTTAACCGCTGAAGGAAGTGAGCAATTTGCAAAGGATGTCAGGAAACGCTTCCTGAATCCTTATGTCCATCATGCTCTTAGGTCCATTGCGCTGAACAGCCTTCCTAAGTACAAGGAGCGTGACCTTCCGACTGTTTTAGATAACCTGAAGGAGGGAAGAATTCCGTCTCATCTTATTTTTGCCTTTGCTGCCTTACTTGTCTTCTATCGCGGATATCGGATCAAAGACGGAGTCAAGGAAGAAATCAAGCTCCAGGATGATCCAAAGAACCTTGAATTCACAAAGAGTATCTGGGCAGAATATGAAGCAGACAAAGATGTCAAAGCCCTTGCCCATAAGTTCCTTTCCAAAGAAGAACTCTGGGGGCAGGATCTTTCCTCTATCCATGCTTTAGAGGATGAATTTGAAGCTTCTCTCGCTCTTATCCTTTCGGAAAAAGACAGGATGTCTGCTCTGAGGAAAAAGTTCCATGAATGATTTTGTTCAAATCCGGGAAGAGGATGATGTCATTGTTGTCCTAAAGCCTTTTAAAAAAGGGGATAGGGTTGACAACATTACTCTCCTTGATGATGTTCCTAGGGGACATAAAGTTGCTCTCCATGATAGGAAGAAAGGCGAGCTTCTTTATAAATACGGAACTGTCATCGGAAGAGTCAAAAAGGATATTCGGAAAGGAGAATGGGTTCACTCCCATAATCTGGAAACTTCTTTGAATACCTTGGAACCTTCTTATACTTATCACAAGATTGAAATCAAGACGAGAAAGGCTTCGGATAAAACCTGGCTTGGCTATTTACGCTCCTCTTCTGTGGCAGGAACGAGAAACGATAGG
This sequence comes from uncultured Mollicutes bacterium, assembly GCA_900549915.1. Lineage (GTDB taxonomy): Bacteria > Bacillota_I > Bacilli_A > RFN20 > CAG-288 > Enterosoma. Next base: position 23,286 of record URQF01000001.1, read on the forward strand.
TATTTAGTTCCAACGGTCGGATGTGTCAATTCTCTCCTTAGCTTAAGGAAAGAACGTTTTGTTAGGCTTCACCCTTCCTTTAATCACCATGTTAAGATCCTTGCTCATCCTTATGGATGTTCTCAGCTTGGAGATGACTTAGCCCATACGAAAAAACTCCTCCAGAGTCTTGCTAGGAATCCGAATTGCGGTGGCCTTCTTGTCTTAGGACTTGGATGTGAAAACAATCGTCTTTCTACTTTCAGGGAAGAACTTGGACCGATCGATAAAGATCGTGTGAAGTTCTTCAATGCCCAGGACCAAGACGATGAAATCAGCTATGGTCTTACTCTCAGGAATGAACTCTATGAGGTCAGGAGGAAGGATAAACGGACAAAGCTTCCTTTATCTAGGCTTACATTAGGTGTAAAATGTGGTGGTTCGGATGGATTTTCCGGACTTACAGCCAATCCGCTTCTCGGACGGGTGAGTGATATTATCGGTGCAAGCGGCGGAAAGGTCTGCTTGACGGAAGTCCCAGAAAGGTTTGGAGCGGAGCAAAGCCTCAGGAACCGCGCTAAGGATGAAGCAACCTACGAAAAGATTGTTTCCCTGATTACCGATTTCAAAGGCTATTATGCTAGAAACAACAGGCCTTGCTATGAGAACCCTTCTCCAGGAAACAAGGATGGCGGTATTACGACTTTGGAAGAAAAATCCAATGGCTGTGTCTTAAAAGGCGGACGATTAGAAGTCGAAGATGTCCTAGATTATGGTGAGAGAGCAGTCAAACCGGGTTTGTCTTTAGTCAATGGACCGGGCAATGACTTAGTTGCCTGCACGGACTTAGCTGCTGCCGGTTGCAACCTGATTTGCTTCACCACGGGACGCGGTACTCCCTTTGGTTCGATTGTTCCGACTCTCAAGATTGGAACAAACCCAATCGTCAGCAAAAAGAAGGCAGATTGGATTGACTTCAATGGTGGCAGAGTCTTAGAGGAGCCTTGGGCTCAAGTGACGGAGGACCTTCTTGACTTGATTCTTGCTGTTGCTTCCGGAAAGGAAGTCAAAGCGGAACGGAGTGATACGGATCCGATTGCTTTGTTTAAAACAGGTGTTACCCTGTAGGAGAAAAAACAATGAAACAATTCTTAGGTGATGACTTTCTGTTAGACAATGAAGTAGCAAAGAAGCTTTATTTCGAACATGCTCAGAAGATGCCGATTTTTGATTACCACTGCCATCTGATTCCAGAGCAGATTGCGGATGACTATCATTTCTCTTCTATTACCGAGGCCTGGCTTGGAAAAGACGGATACGGTGATCATTACAAATGGCGTCTTAGGCGTGAGCTTGGCGTAGGAGAAGAATACATTACTGGTAACAAGTCCGATTGGGAAAAGTTTGAGAAGTATGCTCAGTGCATGCCTTATAGGATTGGAAATCCAATCTATGAATGGACTCATTTGGAACTGAAGCATTTCTTTGGCATTACCAAGCCGCTCTGCCCGGAAACTGCTAAGGAAATCTATGACGAGTGCAACGAGAAGCTGAAGACCCTTTCTGCCCGTAAGAGGAGGGAAAGGAGCAATGTTGCTACTGTTTATACTACCGATGATCCGGTCGATGATCTTCACTATCATGAAATCAGGGCTAAGGATAAGACCTTGAAGACTAAGGTTGCTCCGGCTTGGCGTCCGGATAAGGTTATCAATGTCGAACGGGATACCTTTGTTCCGGAAAGGGAAAAACTTGCCAAAGTCACTGGAAAAGAAATCCATAATCTCAAGGACAGGCTGGAAGCCTTAGATGAGCGTCTTGCCTTCTTCGTGGATCATGGCTGTGTAGCATCCGATCATGCTTTGGATGTCAGGCATTTCAAGAAAGGTACCACCTATGAAGAAGCCAATGCCGTCTTCCTCAAAGGAAGGAAGAAAGAACCGATTTCCTTTGAAGAGGAAGATAGGTATAAAGGATACCTCCTTCTCCATTTAGGACGCAGGTATCATAAGTACAACAGGGTACAGGAATACCACATTGGTGCTCTTCGCAACAACTCTTTACGTAACTATAAAGCAAGGGGTGCCGATACCGGTTTTGATGCTGTGAGTGACCTTCCGGTTGCCGAGAAGCTTTCTGCTCTTCTCGATTCTCTCGATGAAACGGATGAGCTTCCGAAGACAGTCTTGTTCACTTTGAACGAGAAAGACTATGTCGTCCTTGTCACTTTAAGGAACTGCTTCCAGGGTGGAAGGAAAGGTAAAATCCAGAGGGGTACTTCCTGGTGGTTCAATGATCACTATGATGGTAGGAGGACTCAGCTGAAACGTCTTGGCGATGATGGTCTTCTCTCCTGCTTTATCGGTAGGTTAACCGATTCCCGTAGCTTCTTAAGCTATCCACGTCATGACTATTTCCGTCGCGAGTTCTGCAACTATCTCGGTGAATTAGTCGAGGAAGGCCGTTATCCGGAAGACTATGACACCCTTGGCAAGATTGTTGAGGATGTTTCCTATAACAACGCTGTCAATTACTTCAAGCGTTAAACTTCTTAAATTCATCTAGTAAGGCTCTGTACTGCTTAGGCAGAACGGAGCCTTTTTTATTCCGAGTGAAAGAAGCACGTCCTTCCTTTAAGGGATATTCTTCCAAGCGGCAGGTCTTTTTCCGGTCGACATCACTCCAGTCGTGGAAAAGAAGCGGATGGATGTGGTCTTCATAAGTGCAGTTGGAAAACACTGCTTTTCCATAATCCCGCCATGGCCGGGCCAAATAAGTGCTTTCTTTTTCTGCACCGCCATTGAGGAAACAGCAGGATTCAAAATAATACCCGAAGTCATCTTTCAAGGAATGACTTGGTGCAACGACATAGGTTTCTCCTCTTTTGTCCTTTAAGGTAATCAGATCACATTGATAGAAAAGAGCTCTTCCTGCTCCGAAGATAAAGTCAACGGTTCCTTTGATGGTACAGTGGCTGAAATAATTCGTGCAGTTTCCTTCATGGTATCTTTCTTCCTCCGGCAGAAAACCGAGGTAACGTGTCGATAAATCATCCGGAAGAGGACCTACAAACAAGGTATCCTGAGTGGATACAAGAGTGCAATTCAGGAAGAGATTGTCATCTCCATAGACAGCAAGGGCAACTTCTTGTCCTTTTTCTTCTGGTCTCTTCGCTGTGTTTTCGATTTCGAGTCCTTCAAAGATATTGTGATTTCCGGTTACTTTCCTGACCGGTGTTTTCCATGTGGTGAGCTCTTTTCCTTGTTCATCGAGCTCTTTGGCATAGTGGTCATCTTCGATCTTGCCTTTCAAGATTAAATGACAGTAATCAAACGGAAAGGAGAAGGAAATCTTTTCCGTTGTTGTTAAGATAATATTAAAAGGAGCACATGGATCTTCCTTTCTTTTTTCCGTTAGTTTGGATAACCTTTCTTGGACGGAGTGAAACGTCAATACTGGTTTGTTATCAAATAAAGAAAGAGAAATCATTGCAATAAGCTCCTGTTTTGATAAAAATAGTCTATAACAGAATCCCTGTGGAAAGGAACTCTTAAAAATGAAACTTGGTGTCCGTGCTCATGACTTAGCAAGCAAGACGGATTTAGACGGATTTGTAAAAATAAGGAAGGAATATGGATTCCATGTGGTCCAGCTTGTCTTCAAGAAATCTTTTGTTTCTTATAGTTATGAGGAAGATTTTGTAAAGAAAGCCTCTGACTTGTTTAAGAAAAACGGGATTGAGGTTGCTAGGCTTGGTGCTTACTTTAATCCGGTCCATTCCGATAAGAAAGTCGTTGAAGAAGGAATTGATAACTTCAAAAAGAATATCGACATTGCAAAATACTTCGGCTATCCGCTGGTAGGAAGCGAAACAGGGTCTTATTCGGATAGCCCCTGGGTCTACCATCCGAAGAATCATACGGAAGAAGGATACCAGGCGAGCAAGAAGGTGTTTTATGAACTTGCCCATTATGCAAAGACGAAAGGTGTTTCTCTTAGTATCGAATCTGCCTTTGGACATGTCAGGTATGATGTCAAACGTCATGCCAGACTCTTAGAAGAACTAAACAGGGATAATGTCTATGCGACAATTGATCTATACAATCTATTGGATGCCTCGAACTTTGAAAAAAGAAACGATATCTTCCTGGATGCTTTGAAGACCTTTGGGACGAAGACAAAGATCATCCATTTGAAAGACGGAAGGATGAAAGACAATAAACTGACTCAGGTCTCTCCTGGAAAAGGAGGCTTCGATTATCCTTTTAGGAGGAAGTGCGTAGAAAAATACTGTCCGGATGCAACCAGGATCTTTGAAGGCGTGAAAGCGGATGACATTCTTTCTTCGAAAGCCTTGGTTGAGTCTCTTGTACCCAGGCTAAATGCCTGAAAAATAAGGTCTCTAAGAAATCTAGTCAAGAAAAATTTTCAAATATTTTGAAGCTAAAAGTGCCCTAATTAAGGCACTTTTTTAATTTCTTGTATACAAGTAGGAACCAAAAGTAAGATTTGTGCTTATAATCTATGTAAGCGGTTGCTTGTATACAAGCTTAGGAGGACACATGAGTCTTAAAAAATTCCGTCTCATTGATCTCTCAAGGCTTAGGAGCATTGCACTGCTTGTCGAGGTGATTACGGCTGTTGTCTTCCGCTTCACAAAACTGCCAAGGTTCTATATCTCTGTCACAGCTGCTGTCACTAGGATTGCTAGGATCCGCTGGAACGCTTATGGGCTTCTGGTTGGACCAGTGACTGGTCTTCTTGGTCAGATTATCCGCTCTGTTCTCCGTAACGAATATTCCATTTACGGATTCCTTGCTACAACTCTTCCTTATCTGTTACTAGGTGTCTGCCTTCTGTTCTTCAAGAAAGAAGGGTTCAAGGAGAAAAGGAGAAGGAACTATGGTTACCTTGTCCTTTATGCTTTGTCGGGGTATTTCGCTCTAGAAGCTGGAAAACTTCTATGCGAAATCGGAAACCTTGATTATTACCAGAGCATCTCAATCCAGATGGGAGCTGATGTCATCCAGGTTCTTGTCGGTCTCATTGTTCTTCTTGCCGCCTTCCTTCAGAAAACAATCCTGATGGATAGGAAGGAAAGGATTCGAGAAAGAGAAAAGAAGAATCAGACCGCTCAGAGGAGAGAAGCAAAATTCGATTATTACAAGTTAGAGGAGAGGGCCGAAGGAAAGGATGTGAATGATGCCGCACTATTAGATGGCGGCACCTTGTCGACCGAAGACCTGAAGAAGAGGGAATCCGAGCGAAGAAGAATCGAAAACCGTCAATCCCTCTTCGATAAGGAAAACGAAGCTGACAAAGAATACTACGAGACGAAGAAAAACAAAGGGGGCGTCAAGCATGGCAGCTAGACAATTACCAAAAGCAACCGAAGAAGAAGTCCAGCGCAGGGAACGGGACTACTGGAGACAGAAATTCCATTCCATCCTCACAGACTGGCGTCTTTATCTGCTCTTATTCCCGCTTGCGTTCTTCTTCGTCGTCTGGAAATACATCCCGATTGGAACTAGGATCAGGGCCTTCAAGGATTACAAGATTGATTCATCCTTCGGCGGCGGAGCCTTCACATCCGACTTCATTGGATTCTACTCCTTCCAGTTCCTCTTCCAACAGACGAAGTTCTGGTCTGCGTTCCGTAACACCTTCCTGCTTTCCTTCTACGGACTCGTCTTCGGATTCCCCTTCCCGATTATCCTTGCCTTATTCTTTTCGGAAATTCGCAATAAAGCCTATCGTTCCGTTGCTCAGGTCCTCTGCTACCTTCCGAAATTCATCTCCTTGGTCGTCAGGACCACGATTATCTCAAGGCTATTAGCTCCTTCGAGCCAAGTCTCTAGCGCAGGCCCGATTGAAGCTATCTTCGAACATAGGGGTGTCCATGACCTTCTCACCAATGCCAAAGCCTTCCGTTCCGTCTTCACGGTATCTGGTATCTGGCAGGAAGCCGGATACGGATCCATCGTCTACTTCGCAGCCATCCTTGGTATTTCTCCGACAAACTACGAAGCAGCTCGAATCGATGGTGCTACTAAGAGGCAGCAAATCCGTTACGTTACGATTCCAGGCAGGACAGCAACGCTCGCTATCATGCTCATTCTGAAAATCGGATCCTTGCTGACCGTCGGATACGAAAAAGTCTACTTGCTTCAGCAGCTTGGCGCACCATTTGAGACCAGTGAAACCGTTTCGACCTACGTTATCAACACCTTCATGGGCAACTCCAATGCCAACCAAGGCATGGGTGCTGCAGCCGATAGGTTCAACTCCTTGCTTTCTAGGGTCCTAGTTATCGGCGCCAATAAGGTTTCTAAGCGGGTATCCTCCGCTTCTCTCTACTAAGGAGGGCTTATGGAAAACGAAAAAAGCTTAAAACTCAACAAGAAAACAAAGGCACAGAAAGTCCATAGGTCAGGCTCCGAACTTGCCTTCAAGATTGTCTCCTATGCCGTCATTACTCTCTTTGCTCTCTTATGTCTCTATCCTCTTCTCTTCGTTCTATCTTCGGCAATCAGCAATGGAGAAGCTGTTATCTCCGGTAAAGTCGTTCTCTATCCAATCGGAATGCAATGGAACGCCTTCCTCGATGTCTTCCAGAATAAGAGGTTCTGGATCTCTTACGCTAACACATTCTTCGTCACAGTCTACGGAACCATCTACTGCATGGTCTTATCCATCTTCGGTGCTTACGCCCTTAGCAAATCCAGAAGGCCAGGCCAGAAGCTCTTCAACTTCCTCATGGTCTTCACCAGGTGGTTTGCAGCCGGTGTTATCCCAAGGAACCTCAATTACCAGCAGACAAAATCCATCTTCGGTACGATGGGAATCACCGATCAGAAATGGGTTATCGTCTTCGCTATGGGTAGGTCAGCCTACAACGTCATTCTTCTAAGAAATGCCTTCCAGAGTGTTCCAAAGGAAATCGAAGAGGCCGCCACCGTCGATGGTGCGAATGACTTCCAAATCAGGTCGAAAATCTATGTTCCTAGGTCGAAAGCTACCGTTGCTACGGTTGCTCTCTTCTTCGGAATCTCCCGTTGGAATGGTTACTTCTGGGCTAGGAAAGTCGTTGACAACGCCTATGACTTACCGCTTCAGGTTACGATTCAGACTCAGATTCAGACGATTGAACAGGACATTGCCGATAACGGCGCTGGCATCGTGAACGGATACGCTCTGCAGTCTTCTATCTACGCAATGGTCATCTGCGCAATCATTCCAATTCTTATTATCTATCCGTTTATTCAGAAGTACTTTGCAGCCGGCGTCAATCTCGGCGGCGTCAAAGAGTAGTTAGACGTTATGGTTTTGGTAAATTGCTTCATAAGAAGCTATTTATAAAGGAATTTGATTCACTAGGAGGTAAAAATAGCTATGAAATCCAAATTCACATTCAGTCTTCTTTCTATCCTCTCCCTCGCAGCCTTAGTCGGCTGCCAGCCGAAAGTTTCTCTTCCTTCTGCTGAGAAGCCGACCGAAGAAAAACCAACCGAAAAAGTGACGGAACAGGGCAAAGAATCTACATCCAATAAAGATCCGAATGCTTATGTCGATGAAAAGTATCCGACTCCGGACAAGAAAGTCGAGCTTACCAGGTCTGCTTACTATGACAACAATGACCGTCATAGGAAGTTCCTCGAAGGATCTGCTGCTAAGCTTCCGTATACCGGTGCCGATGGAACTACTTATAAAGCTGGCGACTTCAAACCGGTCTGGCGTCAGAGGCAGAAAGACCTCAACAGGACCATCGATGATGTTTCTCCGAACGGCAAGATTTCTATCAAGAATAACTTCGACGATATTAAATCCAAAGGCTTCAAATCCGGTGAAAAGGTTATCAACGTCGCTCAGGGTAACTCCGATCAGATCTTAGCTGCTGGTACCGATTCGAGCAAACCGCTTGTTAATTTAGGTGACCATCTTAACGAAAGGCCGAACTTCAAGAAGTTCTTAGCGGATTATCCGGCAGTCAAGAAGATCATCACTGCTTCGGATGGTGGTATCTACTATGCTCCTTACTTCGATGGTTTCGATGATATCGAGCGTAGGATGATGGTCCGTCAGGACTGGGTTGAGAAGCTTCTCGATGGCGATAGGCCGACCACTGGACTTGGCAATGTCGATCTTGCTAACAAGGAATACCAGCCGACCAGGCCGGATTCCATCGATACCAACATTGATGCCATTGTGGATGGTGTTAAAGGTACCGTCACTAAGAAATATGCTGCAGGAAAGGGAATCATCGCCCGCAGGAATGCTGCTGAACATCTCAATGGTGCCACTGCTGTCCAGATCTTACGTCAGTACATTGATGACACCTATGGAAGTGCCTATGGCCAGAAGCGCAGTGAACTCTTCTGCGGTGGTAAGGCTGTCTACGATGCAGATGAAATGGTTGCCTTATTCCGCTGCGTCAAGCTCAATGGTGAGTTCCTCACTGGTAAGGCTGATCTTAATATCGTTCCGTTCTTCCCACGTGCTAACACCAATGACCGTCTTGCTGATAGGATCCGTCTGCTTCAGTTCTGGGGAGTCCGTGGTGCTGAATCCCGTAACCTCTTCAGGTATGTCGGAAGGGATGGCAAGTTAGCCGATGCCCGTGGAACTGAGAAATTCAGGAAAGGCTTAGATATCCTTCATCAGCTCTATGCGGAAGGACTTATCTACAAAGATTTCGGTACAAAGGATTCTGTTACCAATGGTGACTTCCGTGGCTATTTCTTAAAGCATGACCTTGGCTTTGCAACTTATGATTACAACCAGACTACAACGATTTATAACGATAATGCCACTGCTTCTGCCTTAAATGGTGGAAAATTCCTCTTCGCCTCCGTCCTTCCGGCTGTCGCTGACTGGGATGATGGTGTCAGCGGAAACTATATCCATTACACGGAAAGCTGGCGTTCTGTCAAACCGCAGGGTTGGTTCATCACTAGCCAGACTACGGGAGATAAGCTTGCACGTGCTCTTACTAGGTTCGACTATCTCTATTCTGTCCAGGGCAACCGTTTAAGGTCCTATGGTCCGGATAAATACTTAGCTCACAATGCCGATGGTTCCATTAAAGGAAGGAACTATCAGGGCAAGGCCGTTCCAGTCCTCTCGGATGCCTGCAAACAGGAAATGGCTACCCTTACTGGCGGTAACTATACTAACTACTATCGTTACTATTTAGGCGGTACCTTCCCGGTTGGCTATGTCAAAGAGCAGGGCAGGGAATTCCAGACTGTCTCTACCAAAGCTCAGGCTTCCTTAAATGACATCAACGAAGCAATTGCCTTAGGCGTCCTCCAGCATGTCAATCATAAGAGCGGCAATGCAAGCCATAGGCAGGATATCGTTCCGACCACCTTACCGTTCACGGAAGCCGAGAACAGCTCCATCACCACGGAATTCACTGCTGTCAGCAAGTTCTTCACTGTTACCAAAAATGAACCGATTGCTGCTTCCAGGTACACGATTATCCAGAACGGCTTTGGAAAGATCGGCGACTACAATATCACCAAGGAAAACTATCTCGATGTTGTTAACAACCAGAGGAAGCTTTCCGGCTTAGTCAAATACTACAACGACGCTTATACCCGTTATTTAGCTCAATAATTAGCTCGATACGGCTAGAAGATCAAGCAAGGGGATGGGAAACCATCCCCCTGCTCTTTATGAAAAAAGAGGGTTACTGACCATGAAGAAAATTGAAACATTCCTCCAGAAGTATTTCGGGTTTATCACCCTTGGTGCCTATGCTCTTTTTGCTATCTTTGCTCTTGGCAGGGGAACCGCTGCTGCACCTTGCAAATACTATGAATCCAGGAAAAACTTCTATAAACCGATTCAACCATACAACAACCTTTTCAGGATTCTTTCGATTATCGGATTGCTTCTTGGTGCCTTATACAGGGTTAGGAGATGTCATACCCGGCTTGTTTATTATGTTTCTAACTTTGTCTGGTTCGGTATCCTTATTGTTTTATCTGTTTTATCTGGTATTTTCCTTCTGTATGGAACGATCCTCTATTCTGCTTATTACAATTTACTTCCTTTTGAGGAAAGGAACACCTACTTTGTCGAACATTCCCTCTCCATCAAGATTAATCCTAATCCAGCCGTCTTTGTCCTTGGATATCTCCTTGCTATTCTCCTCTTTGTTCTTGCTGCCGCTTCTGTTATTGTTCTCGTCTATCAGATTAAAGGCCGTATCCGTTACGAGAATAACAAGAAGCTCGGTGTAGAGAATACGGTTACTTATGTTCCAGGTAAAGAAGGAAAGGAGGAAGAATCCAAATGAGTGAAAATACCAAGAACCAAGCTAAGAAAAGCTTCCGTCAAAAAGTCAAAGACTATTTTCTTCCGAAAGGAATTCAATTAGATAGGCTTCGCTACCGCCCGAACAAAATCTGCTATAACTTCGGATTCTTAGCCTGTATCTTCCTTTGCCTTGCCTTTGCTTTTAGTTATTCTGGCACTGCCATCAATGAAAACAGGATCACATTTTTCGGAAAACAGAGGAAATCGGGTGCCATCACTGGAATTGATGTTCTGATTAATATTCTTTTACTCTTATTCAGGCTTACTTCCTCTATCCAGAGGAAAAACTACTCCAAAAGCGGATCGTTCTTAGCGATTGCTAGGGGTATCTTCAACATTGTCCGTGTCTTCTTCTTCCCGCTTAGTCTTCTCCAGGCAGGCATTAGGTCTGGAACTATTTATACCTGCGTCAGGTCCTTCTATATTATTGCTGGTGCATTCCTGATTCTTGCTGGATTATTGACTTTCTTCCGTGGAAAATCTCTTCGTGCCTATCTGAAAACCGTCAAACCGATTGAAAACGAGAAAGGCAACTAACTATGGCAGACTTACAGTTACAGCATTTAAAGAAAATCTATGATGGCGGAGTCCAAGCTGTCGAAGATTTCAATCTTGATATCAAAGATGGCGAGTTTATTGTTCTCGTCGGTCCATCTGGATGCGGAAAAAGCACGACTCTCCGTAGGGTAGCTGGACTTGAGGATATTTCCTCTGGCCATCTGATTATTGATGGCAAGGATGTTACAACCCTTGCTGCGAAAGACCGTGATATCGCTAGGGTTTTCCAGAACTATGCTCTTTACGGAAACAGGACGGTCTATGAAAACAGGGCTTTCTCTTTGACTTTGCGGAAAACTGATGCCGAAGTCGTTCATGAAAAGGTCAGGCATGCTGCTAAGATCTTAGGTCTTGAAAAGCAGTTGAATAAGAAACCAGGTGAATTATCCGGCGGACAGCGTCAGCGTGTTGCCATAGGACGTGCCATTGTCCGTAATCCGAAGGTCTTCCTCTTCGATGAGCCGCTTTCCAACCTCGATGCCAAGCTTCGTTCTTCGATGCGAAGAGAAATCAAGCTTCTTCATCATAAGCTTGGAGCGACTAGGATTTATGTTACCCACGATCAGACAGAGGCTTTGACTCTTGCCGATCGTATCGTTGTCAGGAGTATGGGAAAGGTTCAACAGATTGGTACTCCGTATGAAGTCTACCATCATCCTGCCAATGCCTTTGTCGGATACTTTATTGGAAATCCGAGTATGGATTTCTTTGACGGAAAGATTGAAAACGGTAAGTTCGTTGGTAAAGGCGGGCTTGTCGAAGATATTCCAGAACGTAGGAAGAAGGGTGTTAGCCAGTATGAGAAGCAACCCATTCTCAGGGCTATTCGTCCGGAGAACTTCGTTCTTGGCGGAAATCATCCTCATCCGTTCACGGTTGATGTTGTCGAACATCTTGGAAGGAATTCCTTGATTCATGGAACCTTCTATGGATATAAGACCATCAGGAAGAGGCCAGGCTGGCTTGAATTTAATCATAAGGAAGTCATTGAGGTTTCTCTCCGGGATGACAAAGTCTGTTTCTTTGATTTCAGGGATGGCAAAGCCGTTAAGGAAGAATAGGAGGTAGGACCATGGAAGAAAACAAAAAAGAAAATCCGAATAAGACCTCCAATTTAGGATTTAAAAGCGATGCCGATTCTGGTATTGAAAGGTCTGGACTTAACCAAGTCAGCGATGATGAAGAGGATTTAAGCAAAGCAAGGGCAGAAAGTCCTTTTAAGCTTTTCCTTACCCGTTCTTTTATCCGTCTGAAGAATCATATTGCGATTATCCCCTTAATTCTCTCCTGTGTTACTTGCAGGCTCTTTACTTTTAATATTCCAACCCATGTCAATGCAATTGTTATCCTCTCGAACTATAAGAGGAACGCAATTCTTTTCTTCATTAATGTTGTTGCTTCCTTTAGGAGTGTTCTCGTTTACCTTAACGCATCCTCAAGAAAAGCATCGAAGAAGCGTTTCCTTCTCTTCTTCGCTTTGTTTACTCTGATCACAGCTTTATCTCTCGTCCTTGACTTCATTCACTTGAATGATATTAATATCGAGTCTGGACTTTACAATGATTTGAACGCTATCAAAGATGAAGCTGGCTATGTCGTAAAATCAAAATCCTTGACGATTACCCACGTTGTTCTTCTTCTTGTCACCTATGGCTTAGCCTTCCTCTCTCCGATCCTTCAGCCGTTCTGCAAGAAAATCCATCTGCATCGTAAAAAGAAAGAAGCGTAGAATATTTCCGAAAGGACAACTACAAGATGAAACAAGAAAAACCGGAAATCAAGAAAGAGCAGGTATCCCTGTCCAAAGAAGAAAAAAAGAGGAGGAAAGGAAATCGTAGTTTCCTTGCCTCTGTCCCCTACCCGGTCAAAGCCTTGGTCATCAAGTACTGGTTCTTCGGATTGAATTACTTCCTTTTCCAGAGGGGACTTGGAAGTCTCTTTGCACAATTAACCGATAAGAACTCTCTTTACTTAAGGATCATTTCTTCCTTTGCTCTTGGTGTATTCAATGATTTCCTGGTTTATCCGATTCTGGATACCATCCAGATTTATGACAAGGAAGGAAGATACTACTGGATGTGCCGCGGAAAACATATCTACTCCTTCTTTGTGAATGTTGTTTATGGTTTCTTGGTTGGTTTCTTATCTTGGCTTATCTGCCTGAAGCTTTATCTCTTTATCGCTAGCTATTTCCCCTATACTTACTTCTTCCGTGAACCCTTCTCGTTTGCACTTGTCAGGTTCTTAGTCGATGGATTCTTTCTCTTTATTAAGAACCTTATTGTTTATCTCGTTAAAGGAAAGGAGACAGAATGAATTATCGTATTGTACAGATTACTCCGGTTTCCTTAACCGTTGAAATCGATGATCAGACACCATTTTTCTCCGAAAAGAAACGAGAAGTTCTTATTAATGGGAAAGCAGTTTTAGAGACAAATGAAAATGTCTTCACTATCTTTGATTTAACGCCAAATACGGAGTATACCCTTTCTATTGATGGAATCGAAGTTGGCTTTAAGACCGAATCGGTTTCCTGTATTCTGTATGCTTCTTCCTTCCGAAAAGAAAATCCATCCAGGGATGATACCTTGCGCTTAAATCTTGCTCTTGCCTATACACCAAAAGGCGGCAGGCTTATCCTGGATGAAAAAGAATACCATGTGACTTCCTTAAGGCTTCACTCCGATAGGACTCTTCTTATTCCAAAAGGTACCATTCTTTACGGAAATCCAAATGCAAAGGATTATCCTCTGTTACCAAAAGAGAGATACGATATCAAAGATAAGAAAAGACTTCCCTGCCAAAGCTGGGAGGGAGACTTTTTCGTTTCCAAGCCCTCCCTTCTCAATAGGCTCTACGCTAAGAACGTTACTCTGGTAGGACAAGGAACGATTAATGGAAGGGCAGATCAATCGGAAGAGTTCTGGCATGATGTGAAAAAGCTTCCCTATGGACGTCCGTCTCTGTTCTATACCTATGGAAGCGAGAATATCCGTACCATCGGTCTGACGTTTAAGAATTCGCCGGCTTGGACAATTCATCCTTTCCTTAGCAAGAAACTATCCTTCTTAAATCTTTATATTGAAAATCCAAAAGATGCTCCGAATACCGATGGCAGGGATCCAGAAGCCTGCTATGATATTGAAATCCTTGGCATCCGTTTCTCCGTCGGCGATGACTGCATTGCCTTAAAGAGCGATAAGAGAAACTTAGCAAGGGAAAGGAAGACTCCTTTATCCAATTGCTTAATCCGCAACTGCTATAGGAAGAGAGGACATGGCGCGATTGTCCTTGGGTCGGAAGCTGCCTATGGCATCCAAGATATCCAGGTGGAACGATGCCTCTTTGAAGATACCGACCGTGGATTAAGAATTAAGACAAGACGGGGACGAGGCAAAGAATCCATCAGGGATAACATCGTCTTTAAGGATATCATCAGGCATCATGTTTTGACCCCTCTTGTCAGGAACAGGTTCTACTTCTGTGATCCGGACGGAAAAGACTTTTCGGTACAGGATAAGAATCCTCACCCGGTTACGGATAGGACTCCTTATCTTGGTTCCTTTACCTTCGAGGACATCCATGCGGATGACTGTGAGGTTGCTTTTGGCTTCTTCTACGGCCTACCGGAACAGAAAATTAAATCGATTACCATTAAGGATTCTTCTTTCTCAAGGAAGAAGGAAGCGAAAGAAGGCTTCCCAGCTAGGCTAAGCGATATTGAGAAGAGGAAGAAACAGGGATTTGTTTTCTATAATGTGGAGTCTGTCACTCTGAGGAATGTCAAGACGGTTGGAAGGGAGGGAAAGAGAGCTTGCTTGAATCAAGTCTCCTCTTTCAAAGACGATGAATAGAATCTTTGTGCTTCTTTCTTTCTCAGATCCTTCGGATAGAGAAAAGAGGATAAAGGCCGTTCATTTCCTTATCAAAGAGGCTCAATTTGAGGAGGACTATGTCTCTTTCAAGGATGAAAAAGACTTTGCCGTCTTTGCAACGAGTCTTCCAGCCCTTTGCGAAGATATCGGACATGATATCAAAGCGCTTTTAGTCCCTTGTAAAGATGCTTCTATCTATTCAAAATACCTTGCAAAATGCGATAATAATAGAGTTGTTCCTCTCGTTTCCTTAAGGGATAGAAAAGAGGACTATGTTTCTTTCTATTCCTTGATTGAGAAAAGGGACAAAGATGTACTGGAGACCGTGCTTTATTACAGGTATTACAATGATTCCCCGGTTCTCTCTTCCAGGCCCCTCTTTGTCCATCGGAATACGATTCTTTATCGTCTGAACCTGTTCAAGGAAAAAACGGGAAGGAGCCTGTTGTTGTTCGCTGATCGGATGTTTGTCTACAACTTAATCGATTCGTATCTTAAAAAGGAGGATACCTTGAATGAAGAAATTTGAAATCTTATCTGAACTGCTGGAAAGCGGAGTTGTCGCTGTTATCCGTGCCGAGAATCCAAGCGATGCCGTGAAAAGGTGCAAAGCCGTCTTAAAAGGCGGAATCAAAGGACTGGAAGTCACTTTCACAGTTCCCGGCGCAGAAGAAGTCATCAAAGAAAGGAGTCAAGACAAGGATGCTATTGTCGGTGCCGGAACTGTCTTAGATGAAGTTTCCTGCCGTTATGCCATCTTAAAGGGAGCAAAGTTCATTGTCTCTCCTTCCTTCGATGCCAAAGTCGCTGAGATCTGCAATCTTTATCAGATTCCCTATATTCCAGGCTGCAGGACTCCGACAGAGGTTGTCACTGCAAGGAAGGCCGGCTCTGATTTAATTAAGATCTTCCCTGGTTCTCTTCCGGGACCGGACTATCTCAAAGCCCTTCATGGACCACTTCCGCAGGCATCTTTCCTTCCTTCTGGTGGCGTTTCTTTAGAGAATGTCAAAGACTGGATCAAGTGTGGTGCAAGCGCTGTTTCTGCCGGCGGCTATCTGACTGCTCCTGCAAAGAATGGCGACTACGAGGAAATCTCCAAGCGCAGCAAAGCCTTCGTCGATGCCGTTAAGGAAGCCCGTAAGGCATGACAAAGGAAAGCGAAATCATCTGGGAGGAACTTGAGAGCGATATTGTAACCAGGAAATATCTTCCTGGCTGTAAGCTTGCCGAGACGGAAATCGCCGGAAAATACCATCTATCACGGACACCTATCCGGGATATCTTCAAAGCATTGGAACAGGATGGACTGCTCGAAGTCCGTTCCCAGTCCGGCTCGTTTGTCACTCCGATTAATCTGAGAGACAGGGATGATAGGAGGTTCATCCGGGCATCGATTGAACTTCAGATTCTTACTGCCGTAAGGGGTAAGATGACCGCTGCTGATTTTCTCTATCTCGACGCTGACTTAGAAAAAAGGAAGCATAGGTCATTTGAAAAAGGAAAGGGGGATAAGCTCACCTTTGCAAATAGCTACTTCGATCTTGACAATCACTTCCATGCTTTCCTTTATGCCAAGGCAAAGAAATCGAGCGTGCTCGAGTGGCTGAATACGAAACATCCTACCTTCAGGCGTTATCGTTTCCTTACCTTCTTACGAGATGACCCGGAACTGGAGAGCTTCTATCTGAACCATAAGGCAATCTATGATGTTCTGAAAGACAATGACAGGCCAAAATTACAGGACGTTGTTTCCAAACACAATTATTCCGGTAGGATTGGACTTGATAAGGTCAAGAAAGAACATCCGGAATTATTTGTAAGATAAAACAGACAAAGAAAGGAAAAATTATGAAACTTGTTACTCGTGACTATTCTTCCAGGGAAGACTATAAGCATTATGATACGGAACGTCTTCGCAAGGAATATTTGATTGAGGATGTCTTTGGCGTAGATGACATCCACAGGACTTATTCTTACATCGATCGAATCATTGTCGGCGGTGTCATTCCAAGGGAAAAGGAAGTTACTCTTTCTTCTGCTCCAGAACTCCGTGCCGAGCATTTCCTTGATCGCCGAGAAATGGGAATCATCAATATCGGTGGAGAAGGTGTTGTAACCCTCGATGGAAAAGAATATCCTCTCCATCATTTCGATGCTCTTTATGTTTCTAGAGGAACCAAGGTCGTTTCCTTCCGCTCCCTTGATAAGGAAGCACCAGCTAAGTTCTATCTTGCTTCTGCACCGGCACACACCGCTTATCCAACGGTTTATATTCCGCTTGAGAAAGCAGATCACCGTCATTGTGGAAAACAGGAAGAGTGCAACGTCCGGACCATCAACCGTTTCATTATTCCAGAAAATGTGAAGACCTGCCAGCTCTCTAGGGGACTTACCCACCTCGAGGATGGCTCTGTCTGGAATACAAGGCCGTGCCATACTCATGCAAGAAGAAGGGAAGTCTATCTCTACTTCGATATCGATCCCAAAGAAGCCGTTGTTCACTTCAGGGGCCCCAAAGAAGAAACTCGTCACTTGTTCATCCATAATGAACAGGCTGTCATCTCTCCGTCTTGGTCTATCCATTCTGGATGCGGAACCAAAGCCTATACCTTTATCTGGGCAAGGTGCGGTGAAAACCAGGACTTCGATGACAGGGATAACATTGAAACCTCTGATCTTCGGTAGAATAGAATCCTTAAAAAATTAGTTAAAAGAAAGATTGTTGCTTAAACAACCTTAAAACTAAAATCAGGATGGCAAGTATGCCATCCTGATTTTTTACTTGTTTTCGATTGTGCTCGTCTGTTTCTTTTTCTTTTCCACGTAGAGGACTAAGAGGAAGGTAGTAGCGGCTCCGACGATGAATAAGACGATGCCTAAGACTATATCATAGACTTTCCTAGTCGGATATTTTGGATAGATAGAAGAGTTGATGAACCTGGAGATAAACGATCCTAGAATCAATCCTAAGATGCAATAGAAAGTAGAGACACGATGATTTGCCAACCTCTTTTTCCTGAATTTGGAAGCAACGATTAATCCAAGTAAAGCGCCGACGAAGAGAAGCAGCAGGATAACAAGACCTGTGATAACGAAGCTTTTATCCTCGGAATGGAAGATGGAGCCTTCTCCGATAAAGGTATTGATGATTGGATAGTACCTTCCCCTGACCCTTAGGGACCTGGAACCGGAGATGCCTGGGATAACACAAGTGCCAGCTGCTATAAATCCAGCAACTAAAACAAGTAGGTATATCCACCAGACACGGGAATTTAGATAGGTGCTTAAGTCCACCTTCCTAAGAGCGGTTACGATTCCAAGAGCAGCCGTGAGACCGAGACAGAGAAGAAACCCTATGATATGGATTGCCTTGGATTTGGCATTGTCTCCTTTTTTAAGTTCACTGATAGCAACCGGAAGAGATCCGATGATAAAGCCGCCGAATAGACCTGTGATTGTAAACGGGAGAGCATCGTATCCGTATTTGATGCCAAAGAAAGCGAGAAGTGCTCCTAAGATTCCTCCAAGCAGGAAGGGAAGAAGGGTTAAGAGAGAGCCTTTGAAATGTTTTCGTAAATCAGCAATCGAATCCACAATCGTATCATAACAACGTTCTGCAACGGCGATGGTTCCAGCGCTTAGGCCTGCAACGGCTGCACTGATTCCTAAGGTAACACCTTCGGCAGTATGAAGAAGGAACTTTGTTCCTTTCTTTTTCTTTTTGTTTGTCTGTTCCATATTAATTTCTCCTGCCCCTATCATAAACAAAAATAGGAAAAAGGCAAACTTTCTTTATTCAAGTTTTCCTATGTCTTAGAAATAGGGCTTTCAAATTGTTAAACCCATCTGATTTTTTATATGTGGTAAAATGAAAAGGTATTTACAAGGAGAAAACAAAATGCTGATTGCTATTCCGTACGATAATGAAACAAAGCAGGTTTTTCCGTCGACTGGTTCTACGGAAGTCTTCTATTTCGCTCAGGTTGATAGGAAAGAAAAGAAGATTCTGAAGGAAGGCTTTGCAGAAAACGAAGGAAGGACCCATCATGAGCTTCCGCTTTTCTTAAGCCAGCACCATGTCGATGTCAGGATCTGCACCCATTTAGGACGTCCTCTTCTGAATCTCAGGAACCAGAATGGAAGGAAAGTCTATCTGACAAATACCAGGGATATCTTCCAGACTGTTTCGCTTTTTAGGGCAGACAAATTAATCGAAGCCACGGAAGAAAGGGCCCACGATTGTTCCTGCGGTCATTCCTTCTAGATAGTCAATCAAAAACGCCTTGTTCTTTTCTACAGAGCAAGGCGTTTTTTGGTTATTTCTTAGAAAAGAGTTCCTTCCTGCAGGATTTTATTGACAATCAGCTGATCCGCAGGACACCAGTCTTCTTCTTTTAAATCCTTTATGGAGTGGAATGCCTCTTCGGAATGAATTCCTAAGATGGTAGTCAACCGTCCGTTTTTGATTTTGCATAAGTAACAGTTCCTATCCAAATGGAAATCCGGATATTCGTACTTCACATTCCTATAGAAACGATTCACTTCAATATCCGTTAATAATTCTTCCTTGATTTCACGCTTGAGGGCATCCTCATCGGTTTCACCCTCTTTTATTTTTCCGCCAGGGAACTCCCATTTGCCTTTTAGAAAACCATAGTCTCTCTTAGCAGAAAAGACTTCTCCTTTCTCATTTAGAATGATGGCTGCAACTACTTTAATTGTTTTTTTCATTCTTTTAAATCCTCTATTCCCAGATCGTATTTCATGGATTCATCAATCTCTTTATCTAAAACTAAGTCAAAAAGAAGGCATTTTCCAACATTGTCGGAGGGTCTTGGGTTCGTTGGAGTAGCTAGGCCAAGGTAAATATAGGGCCTATCCTGCCCATCCTGTCTTTTGGTTTTACGGACTAACACATGGAGTTTTTCACCGCTGAGCAATTGCTTTCCCCGGTTATTCTCCCTTGTTGTATTCGGCATGGATTCCCATTGAATGACTTTTGTGGAAAGGAACTTGTCTTTGTATTTCAATCGCTCTTCGATTTGGGAATCTTTTCTTAGATTAATGGTGATGACTCTTCCGTTTGGTGTGTTAAAGACACCTGTCCTGATATAGAGCTGTTTGGAATTGAGTGCTGTGGAAAAGGAAACAACGGAATACCGGTAATAGAGCTTCACTAGATTGCTTTCATCAAAGAACTCACTTCGGTACCGAGTCAGACCATACTCAATCAGATTCTCGACCCAGCTTTTGAATTCCGGATTCTTTAAGGAAAAATCGAGCTTATAGAATCCATTCTCTTCTTTGACTAACGGCATATGACTCGAAGGACGGGTGTAGAAGAACTTGTCTTGTAGATTATCTAAGGCATGAAGGAAAGACTCTTCCTTGAAATGAAGAGAAGAATTAAGACAATAATTTTGGAGTTCTTCTTTTGTCTGTTCTCCTTCCATCAGCTTCTTAAGAATTAAATATTCCCTGTCCCGGACAAGAGGCAGATAGTAGGAAAGAGAATCAAAGGCTTTGATTTCTTCCTCGTCAAAAAGCGGATAATGATCCGGATTCTCTGCTTTACAGATGAAATCATAGTAGCTTTGGAAAGAAGACTTATGCCTGAACCGGAGAAGGTCAGCATCCACTTCATTGTTTAGATAGTCCCTAGGCATAGGAATACGACTCGTGTTTGTCCTCTTCAGATAATCCTTGAAGTTGAGATAATCCTGTTTGATGATTGCAAAACTATTCAGATTCGTTTTTTCAATGGAATCCAGGATTTCCTTTTGGGATTCTTCATCGAAGTGAATCCTTAAGCCAGGAATATTCAAGGAACTGAAATCCGATATGACTTCGTTTCTCCTTGTCCTTTTATCGGCATAGCCGGCTTTGGATAAGCTACCTAAAGCTAAAGCAATCTGAACGCTACGGTTGTAAGAATTGGCAATAAAGTCTAAGACAGTCAAATACGCTTTGCCTTGATACTTTCTTAGACCACGTCCAAGCTGCTGAATGAAAATAGTCGGTGATTCGGTCGGACGTAAGAAAAGAACCCTGTTCCTAGAAGGGACATCTACGCCTTCGTTTAGGATATCGACCGCAAAAAGCATTTCCAGCGGATTGTTCTCATCCTGCAAGTCATTCAAGACCTTGATTCTCTCTCCGGTCGTGTTTTCACTGGTGAGATAGGCAGTATGAAAACCGACTTGTCCCCTGTTCCTTGCCCTTAATCTAGCATGCTCTTTGTTTTTGCAGAAAGCGACACATCTCAGCTTAGTCATAGAAGGCTTGTATTTTAAAACATTCTCTTTTATAAATTCGCAGTTGGTTAAAGAAGACACACCTTGGATAATACGACGAATACCTTCTGGAGATTTGTTATCCGAATAGTCAATCAGAGAATCCTTGATTCCATAATAATGGAAAGGAACAATCAAATCATTCACGAGGGCATCTCGAAGTCTTAAATCATAGGGAACATTGTTTCCAAAAAGGGAATAAACATCTTGCCCGTCCCTTCGTTCCGGTGTTGCTGTCAGTCCTAAAAGGAATTCAGGACGGAAATACTGGATGATTTTCTGATAGGTTGATGCACTGGCATGATGAACCTCATCAATGATGATATAGTCAAATTCGTCTTTGCTGAAAAGATCTAAGTTCTCCGACCTGATTTGATTCGAAGCAAAGAGAAAGTCGGCATCGAGCTGTTTGGATTCTGCTGTGTAGATTCCATAGGTACGATTCTCCTTAAAGACAGTTTGGAAGGTCTTCCTTGCTGCTTTGAGGATAATATCCTTGTGGACAATGAAAAGCAGACGAGTGCTATCCCTGTTGAGTGCATCGAAAGCAGCTAGATAAGTCTTTCCTGAACCAGTAGCAGCTACCACTAAGGCTCTGTTTACGCCCCTGTCCCGGTAACGCTGGATTTCTTTTAGTGCTCTTCTCTGCCTTGGATTCGGTTTAATGATATTTTCGTTTTCTGGGTCAAAGTAATCCCTGTCCCATCGCTCAATTGCAGTACCAAGATAGGTTTGGTATTTTTTAATAACCTCTAGGGTGAGCGGAAGAGTCTGTTCCCAGAAGGAATCAAACTCTTTTTGAATGCTTTGATAAAAATCCTCGTTCTCATTCGAAACAACAGAAACATCCCACTCTTTGTTGAACAACAAAGCAAAGCGGGTAATATTGCTAGATCCGACCAGGATTTCCTTATGATCATCAAAAGAGAAAAGGTATCCTTTGGTGTGGAATCCGTTCTCTCCAAAACAGTGGAAGTCTAAATGGCAGGAAAAAGAGTGCGGATATTCCTTCTGAAGTTTTAAAAACCTTTCTAATGCAGGAACATCCGTGAAATTCTGGTAAGTAGAAGTCAGGATTCTTC
>URQF01000002.1 GCA_900549915.1 uncultured Mollicutes bacterium
ATCACTTCTTTTCACGCTCCGTCACCGGTCTACGCTTTGTGAGTCGCTATCTAGTTCGTCGACAACTACGCCTATTGAGACTTTCACCCTAGAACAATGACATGCCCATCATACAACGAAACCAGCTAGTACAAGACAAAGAATGATTATCTCGATATTCTAAAGCAAATGTAAGACTGAGGCCGCCAGGCCCAGAGCTAGTCCTAGGTGTTCAAGGTCAATCGGACCCTTGAAATCCAGAGGCTAACCGACTACACTAAGAATGAAAGTTATTATGGCTGCTAGGTCTGCCAGTATGTCTAAGACATACCTTAAGAATGATGCAGCTTTTTTTAATTTCACCCTGGCTTCGCCTTGATGGCCCGGCGGTCGTCAGTAGAAGACCTCATATGGATAAATCCTCCATTTCCGGTCTCACCTAATATGGGAACGGAAGAGGAGTTTTTTCCAAGATAAATCTGAACTGTAAATAAAATGGAAAAGCAGCAACGAGACCTGCAACAGGCTGATAGAAAGAGACGTGCATTGGAAAGATAGAACGCAGAGAGAATCAAAAAGATAATCAACGCCCAGCCGAGAAGGATTCTCAGCTGGGAAAGTGCGGCGTCTTCCTACTTATTTTGGTTTATAAATCCTCTTTTACATCAATCCATTCGTTCGATTAAGTTAGCGTGATACTAAATCTGATATAATTTTTATATGCTTATTTTTGACACAATTGTTGCTCTGGCAACGCCACCCTATAAGTCAGCGCTGGCTTTAATCCGAATCTCAGGTCCAAAGACAAAGGAAGTCTTGTCCCATCTCATCAAGAAGAACAGGGATGAGGTAATTCCAAACCAAGCTTATTTCGTAAAGCTCTATAAAGACAAGAAAAATCCTGAAACAAAAATTGATGAAGCCGTACTTGTCTTCTACAAAGGACCGAAGTCCTACACTGGATTTGACTCTGCTGATATTTCCATCCATGGTTCTAGGATTATTGCAGAAGAACTCAGGGATGCTTGCTGCCTTTATGGAGCAAGAAGAGCAAAACAGGGAGAGTTCTCTGCCCAATCCTATTTCAATGGAAAAAGGGATTTACTGAAAGCAGAAGGTATTAATGATCTCATTAATGCAAACAGCAAGGAAGCAAAGGACATCTCTAGGCGTACTCTAAGTGGTGAAAATACCAAAATCGTAGAAGACTTGAAAAATCGTTTTTTGGAATCCATCGCAGATTTGGAATACTACATTGAAAACCAGTACGATGAAAGTGAAGAAGACTATGAATCCTCTCTGAAAAATGTAAAAGAAAGACTAGAGGAAGATGAAAAAGAACTCAGTCTTCTGATAGAGAAAACAAAGAAAGCCAATCAAAAATATTCTGGTTTCACTATCGCAATTGCCGGTGAACCAAATGTTGGAAAATCAACTCTTTTAAATGCCATTGTCGGAGAAGACAAAGCTATTGTTTCGCCGATACCTGGAACAACAAGAGATGTCGTGGAAGGAGAAAAAGAAATCAACGGAATCAAGTTTTCCTTCAAGGATACCGCTGGAATACGAAAGTCAGATGATCCAATCGAGAATCTTGGAATCGAGCGTTCCTTCAAGACAATCAAAGAAGCCGATCTTGTTCTTTTTGCTTCGGATAATGGATTCGATGACAGGAAGAAGAACAAAGACCTTCAGGATGTCTTAAAGGACAAGAAAGTCATTCTTGTTGCAACAAAAAAAGATATCAGCAAATCAGAGAAAGATGCTGATATTTCCATCTGTTCCTTGAAAGATGATCTGACTCCTTTAAGGAACCTTAGGTTTGATTATCTAGATCTTAATCAGAAAGAAGATTCAAAATTCCTTGGTAAAAGAGAAGAAGAATTCCTTGAGAAAGTTCAGCAGAACGTAAGAGATACACTGACAGCAAGGGAGACTAAGGATGTCGATGTCATCTGTGACACTTTACGTAGGTCTGTGTCTCTCCTGAATGAACTTGAGGGAAACAACCAAAATAAGACAAGGGAAGATATCTATCAGACATTATTCAGCAAATTCTGTTTAGGAAAATAGAATGAGAATCATTGATACACATTGTCATCTTGATGATGACAAGCTCTATAATATTTCAAAAGATGTTGTAAATAGAGCGAAAGAAGCAGGTGTTATTTATCTTTTTAATACAGCGGATTCCTTGCCATCCTTTGAACGGGTGTTGAAGCTTGAGGAAAGCTTCCAAGGAACCTGCTATTCGGTCCTTGGAATTCATCCGGAATTCGCTTTGGAAAGTGATGATTATTTCTTTGCTGCCTACAAAGAAAGGGAAGAGAGAAAGAATCAAATAAAAGCAATTGGTGAAATTGGATTAGACTATCACTATTCCAAAGATGAAACAGTGGTCTGTAAACAGAAGCAAAGATTCATCGAGCAGATTCGATTAGCTAAAAAGTGGAATCTTCCGATTGTTATTCATTCCCGAGATGCGGATTATGATACGTTCCAGATTATCAAAGAAGAGAAACCGGAAAGCATCGATCTTCACTGCTATTCTGGAAGTTCAGAACTATTAGATGAATACTTGAGATTACCTGTCAAGATGCACATTGGAATCGGTGGAGTATCCACTTTCAAGAATGCTAAGACAATCCAGAGAGTCATCAAAGAGCACGATATCTCTCTTTTCCTAAGTGAAACCGATTGTCCTTATCTTGCTCCGACCCCTCATCGCGGAGAAACCAATGAACCCTGTTATCTGCCATTGATTATCAATCAAATAGCAAGGCTAAAAGAAAAAGACGTAGAAGAAACAGCAGAACAGATCTATCAGAACGGAGCGACATTCTATGGAAGGAAATAGGACAGAAAAAGAATGGATGGAACGGGAAAACCGGCGTTACATCTATATCTGTGAAGGAGCAACGGATGAAGACAAGCTAAGGAAGCTTGGCTGTCTGTTTGTAGTCAAAACCGGAGGGAAGTTTATCAAGAAAGATATTATTTCTTTTCTTCAGCTCTGCTACAAGGTCCGGGAACTTGTCATTATTACAGATCCGGATGGTCCAGGAAGAGATATCCAGAACTATATTGAAGAAAAAGTCGGTCCCTGCCATGTCATCGAAGCAAAGAAAGCAGATGCCATTAAAAAGGGAAAAGTCGGTATTGCGCAGAGGGAAAGGGAAGACCTCAAGAAGCTTCTTCGTCCTTATATCCGGCATGACATCACAGTCGACGAGAATCTTTCCTTTGAAGATGAGACCTTCGAAGAACTTGGATTGACGGGGGCTGGAAGCAAAGCAAAAAGAAGGAAACTTGTCGAAAAATACCATTTGATCTATACATCCAGCAAGAATGTGGAAGATGCCAGGTTAAGGCTCTGCAAGACAAGAGAAGAACTAAGGGAGGATATTCAAGGATGACAGAACAGGGAAGAATTCAATCCTTACTGGATACGTATGGACTCTCTCCGAAGAAATCCTTCGGTCAGAATTTTTTAATCAACGAAGGAATCCTGAACCGGATTGTCAAAGGAAGGAACGTAGATTCCTTTGATACTGTCATTGAAATAGGTCCTGGCTTAGGTTCTAGGACTACCCGCATCCAACCATTAGCAAAGAAGCTAATCTGTGTTGATGCAGACCGGGACAGGGTTGCTGTTCTAAAAGACTTATTCAAAGATAAAGAGAATACAACCATCATCAACTCTGATTTCCTTCGTTTTGATCCAGATACCTGTTCAAAGAAAGAATCCCGTCTTAGGATGGGAAACCTTCCATACAACATTACTTCCGAACTTTTAAACTACAGGCTTGAAAAAGGATTCCAAAGTGCAGGAGTCATGGTGCAGAAAGAAGTCGCTGATAAACTGATTTATGAGCCGGATAAGAAAACAGATACTCCTCTAGGCGCTTATCTTAAAAGGACAAGTGAGGTCAATGTTCTGACTTTTGTGGATCGTTCTTGTTTTAATCCGGTTCCAAAAGTCGACTCTGCTTTTATCCGGATTGACCATAAGAAAGATGTTACTATCCGTGCTTTATCCGTTCTGACAGCTCTCTTCCGGGATCCAAACAAAACGAGGAACAACTGTCTCAAGAATGTCTATGGTAAAGATTTCCCGCTTTGCCTCTCGGAAGATACTAGAAATAGGCTCTCCTACCGGGCACGGCAATTAACAGCTGATGAACTAGAAAAGATTTGCTTAGACATCGACCATCATATCGTACGATAATCCGTAAACAGGATTAGAGAAAAACTCTGACCCTGTTTTTTATTTCCGCCCCAGCAAGAAATCAGTCAAAGAAATAACTTCAATCTTATTCCCCTTAACGAAAAGCTCTCTCTTGTCTTCTTTCGTTACAATATAAAGCTTATATTTTCCGTTTTCCTTTTCGTTTAATCGTAAAAGTTGACTCACTTCTCTATCAAAGGTTTCTTGTTTTTCCATTGAATAGCATGCCTGAACAGCAACATTTTCTTCTGTTTTGTCTATCATACTTTCTGCTTTTTGCGTTTTTTGGTCAACACATTGACCGTTTTTATCTTTTTTTGTTAATTGTATTGACCGTATTATAAAAAAACAGATGCGTATATTCATAGCTTCTATAGCTAAGAATACTTCAAAAATAGTTTTTAGTATGGTAGATAATTCAACACTGTCAACATGGAAAGAAGAGTCGGAATACAGATTGGAGCACAGTATTTTATAAAGGTAAGGTAGTTCCTTTTGATTTCCTGTTTTTTCAATAGATTCCTCCACCTAAGGCCCGCCAAGGCTCCAATCGGAGTGAAGAACGCAGCAACATTGGAAGCAATAATAGAGGCATAGATGGCATTCGTCTGTGCTCCAGTAAGAAGAGTAGAGTAGAAAACAGCCCTAGGAATATTGTTAATCAGATTCGCGGTTAATAATCCGCTTAAACCATAGGAAAAAACTTGGTTTGTACTTTGCAGTGCTTGGCTGATATGAAGACTCACACCTGTTTCATTAATAGCAAGGACAAGAACAAACCTAGATAAAACAAAAGAAATCAGGTTATAAGGAATTCGTTTGAGAGTAGGAACGATATGGTTCTCTTTTGTTACCAAGGCATAAACAAGACTGAAGATTAAAAGGGATAAAGCAAAGCAGAGAGCAATCAACCACCTAGGCCAATTACAGAAGGAAGAGATAGAAAGAAGGATCGTTGCCCCGCAAAGATGAATCAAACCAACAATTGTCGGAAACTTCTTCAGTTGAATGGATTGAGAATCATCCTGATAAAGGAGTGGATCCTTTAAGTTCTTATGGAAGATAATCAATAACCTGAGTAAGGAAACAAGGCCGCCGACAATTGTCGGAACACTCCTTTTCTCAAAATAAGTAAAGAACGAAATGTTCTCGTAAGAAGCCAGATAGATATTGGTTGGATTACCAATGATCAGTAGACTCGACCAAGTATTGGCAGCAACAAATTCCCTGATAAGGTAAGGAAGAGGAGAAACCTTGCATCGTTTGCAGAAATAACAAAGGAAGGGAGTAAAGGTAAGAATAATGATGTCATTGGAAGTAAAGACAGTCAGAACAGAAATCAAAAGATAAAGACAAAGGAACAGAGAATACTGGTTTTTTCTAAATCTCTTTGCAAAGCTTTCTGCCAGGAAAGAAAAGAATCCTTGTTCATCCAGGAAAATAGAGAGAATAGTCCTAGAAAGGAAGAGCACAAGAATCTTCAATGGATTGATTCCGCTATCTGAAGTAAAGGATGAGATGACTTCCTTCCTATCTACACACTGGCATGCGAGTAGAAGAATGGCGCCAAGAAGAGTGACCATCCAGAAAGTCGATAAATGTAGCTTCCCTAGTTTAATGGAAGGAAAGAAGAGAGCAGTTACTAGGAAAAGTAAAATCGTTATGCAGGCAATGGATAAGCTCAGAACCATATCATAAAAATTATAAGTACTTCCTTTTCCTAGCAATTCTGAAAACGCCTACATCGAAAAACAATGATGTCAAAGCAATACGAAATGTAGTTTTTTTCCAGCAAACACGCTCCTTAAAAACGCTATCTTGCTTGTTTTCTAATGTAGAAGGCAAAATCCGTTTTTCTTATTAACTCTAGGCGTTACAATGAATGGAAGCCATTATCCGGCATCATAAACAGGTAATAAACGATGAAAAAAAGCACACTGTCCATTCTTCTTTTCTTATCACTGCTACCTTTAGCAGGATGCGAAAAGACAAATCGACCTTCACAAACAGAAACGCCTACCGTTTCTGCCACAGAGGCAAAAGCTGAAAAGATTTTATATATCGATAATTATCCGCTCACTGCTTATTACCAATATGAATTGCTCGACTTATCGGATCTTGTCGTTGCTTCTCTTACTTATGTCAATGGTAAGCCGGTCGGAGAAAAAGAAATCATTACGGATTATCGAATTACAGATGAAGAAAAGAATGTCATCCAAGATAAAAAGAGGCTAACAGAAACCGGTAACTATAACTACACAATCTCAAAAGAAGGATACACATCTTGTACTCTTTCTATTGAAGTCTATCCATCTACGGATTTCAAACAGACTCTAGGAATCACCTCTTATCCAAAAACGGGATATAAAATCGGTGAGACGTTCTCCCCAGATGGGCTTTTGATGACTCTGAAAACGCATAGGAAGACAGAAGAAGGCGCAAAAGATTTTGCTGTTGCGGTCACAGACTATACAAGGACCATCGACGGAGAAGAGGCCAAAAACTATGTTTTCAGCGATTATAAGATGCATACCTTAAAAATCACTGTGGATGGCTACGCAGGTCCTATCAGTGTGAATATCTCCCTATCAGCAACTTCTGAAAACAACAAATTTGAAAAGAATTCATATTCTGATGACTCCGTGAGTTGGAAAGATAGTACATCAAAAATGAAATTGTCCATTTCTTCTGGAAAAGAAGAAAACGGAACACCAAGCACAAAGACTTTATATACTTCCGATGAGGTCAAGTTGAAGTATACAAGGGCAGACTATAGCCAAGCAAATATCTATAACTGGCACTACATGCCATCCAAAGGAAACGTGCCATTGCTTGTCATACCAATTGTCATGCCGGGGTATGAAAACGATGCAACAAATGAAACATGGAAAAGAATCAACACCTGCTTCTTTGGAGACTCTTCCGATACCACTTTCGAGTCGCTTCGATCCTATTACTATAAATCTAGTTTTGGTCAGCTCAATCTGACAGGTGGCGTCACTGGATACGTCAACGCATCCGAGCTAGCTCCTTCTAGGAACACAGAGAATATTTCCAGTGATGACACTGCAAAATTAGCAGATCTTGCCTGCAGCTGGGCTAGGAAAACCTATAATCTAAACGCAAAAGATTTTGATACCGATCAAGACGGGACCATCGATGGCAGGTGGATTATTTATCTTCATGATATCGATTCCAATAGCAACTACTGGGGCTTTACTGCCACCACAGGAAAAGTCGGCACGAAAGAGAATCCCTGCGTTAATAGCTATGGGTGGGCAGGAACACAGTTTTTGGATGACTACTGCTACACCTATCAGCATCAGGATATCAACGATGCCCATGTCATCATTCACGAAACAGGACATAGGTTAGGCCTTACCGATTACTACTCCTATGGAAAGCAAACCTATTCTCCTCTTGGCGGAAAAGATAGGATGGACAACAATGTCTTTGATCACAATCCCTATTCGAAGAGGTTGCTGGGCTGGGTGACTCCAAACGTAGTTACAGGGTCTGTCGATGATAGGAGCTTATACACTTCCTCTCATAAAGAGGATTCAAGGGTAGTCATTCCTTCGAACGATTATGTTCCAGAGATTGATTCAGACGGAAAACTCCTCTTCAATCCATTTGATGAATATCTAGTAATTGACTGCTTTGCAAACCGCAACAGGAACACAGAAGGATGGGAGATCTATCATAGGGATCCATTGAATGGACAAGGCGGACGAGTCTTCCATGTTGATTCCAGACTGATGGATTCTGATACGGGGAAGCTGACAGATGATCCAAGTTCTCTTTTCACTTTACAGAAAACAATAACAGGGTTAAAGGAACAGCCACACGCCTTACATCCGATTTCTAATACAGAATCCGGTGAACGCGCTGAACACAACTATGGGCTCCCCAAGAGTGCAGATGCCTATGATGAAATCCGTCTTATTTCTGGATGGGGTGTTGATATTCCGCTTTCTCAAACTCACACTCAGTCCTTAGATGATCTCTTCAAAAAGAATCAATCATTCTCTCTGTCTTCCTTCCCAAACAAGTTCAACGGAAACGGATTCAACTCTGGTTCCTCTTGTTCCTATAAAGTGACATTTGTTGACGTGCCATCCAACTAAGCTAAGACTGAGGCCGCCAGGCCAAGAGCTAGCCTAGATGTTCAAGGTCAATCGGACCCTTGAAATCCAGAAGCTAACCGACTACACTAAGAATGATTTCAATAATTGCTGCTAGGTCTGCCAGTATGTCTAAGACATACCTTAAGACTGATGCAGCTTTTTTAAATTTCACCCTGGCTTCGCCTTGATGGCCTGGCGGTCGTCAGTATAAGACCTCATCTGGATTAATCCTCCATTTCCGGTCTCACCTAATATGGGAACGGAAATACAGAAATTTCCAACTATTTATTTTTAAACACAAAAATTTTTTCTTCCTTCGATACCTTTCCTCCTATTCTCGATGCATCGTTTTTTCTCATCATTGCTAGGGTGAACATATAAATCCAAAGTAATGGAAATATTGGAATGGCCAAGTATAGAACTAACTGCTTTGTAATTTGAATTACATTCAATGCAGCGGGCCGCAAAGGTATGTCGTAATCCATGGAACTTGATTGGATTAATGCCAAGACCAGTTAAAAGCTTTTTTAAATGGTTTCGATAGACTCTTGGCTCTAATGGTTTGCTTGAATTCGTAAGAAGGTAAAAAGAATCATTGACTATTTTCTTCAATGGTTTCCTTATTTTCAAAAGAGATGATGTTAGTGGAATGCTTCGCTTAGACTGATTCGTCTTTGGTTCACTGACAATCAGTTCTGTCTTCTTTTTTTTTTCGTTAAGATAAATTCTTTCTATGGTACGATTCACGGATATTTCGTTGCAATCCAGCGAGATATCTTTCCACATCAATCCACAGATTTCTCCGATTCTCATTCCTGTTTGAAGACAGATGAGAATTCCAAGATTCTCAAAAGAAAAGTTTTCTTGCAAATAAGAAAGAAGTTTCCGTTCATCCTTTTTGGATAGGACTTGGATGTTCTTTTTTTCTTCTTTCAATGGAACCCAGATTTCGTGAACATCAATTTTCCTCCTATGATTTTTCTGTGCAAAACGTAGAATCCTTTTCAAAACAACCACTGTATCTTTCATCCTCTTCCTACTCAGACCATCGTTCCTTTTGTTTTTCACAAATTCGTTTATCTCATATTCTTCCAATTGCTTTCTTTCCTTAAAGGTTGGTAGTATATGTTTTTGTATGATTGCTCGATAAATACATAGAGTCGACATTTTAACAAACTGCTTTTTATATTCTAAAAAAGAATTTGTGACAACTTCAAAACTATCTGCCATAGTTTATTCCTCCTTTTCTGGCAGTTTTGATTGTAGTCTTTCTCGAATTCTCATTATGAAATACGATGGTGGTTCACATCCCTTTGCTTAGAATGTATTTAATATCCTCTATCCTGCTTTCTCTATCTCCGATAACAGCAAGCTTACCAGATTCAATCGTAGAAAGCCTACGTTCTGCTTTCCTATTCAGACGATCAAGAATCAAATTATCAATAGGACCAAAGAGAGAACATGGCTTACTTATCGCATAGTAATAATGAGTATGAGTACCTTGTTCAAGTCCTACACGATTGATACGATCCTTAGACTGCAGCCTATAAGTCAAATTGAACCCGTACTCAAGATAGATAGCATCATGGCAAACCCTATGAAGAGAAACAGACTCTGCTAATGTATTTGGATTTGTAATCAACACCTGCGTTCCTGAGTACTTGAAATCGTTGATCTTATTGTCTCTGAGGAATACATCATCTCTTCCACAGATTGTTGTACAGCGAATGCCGAAAGAAGTAAGAGCTGAAGAAAGATAATCAATCGTATCAATAAAAAGACACCAGACAAGAACTTTTCTTCCTTGGGATACCAAAGTCTTGATTTTATCAATTGTTGCTTGCCTCTTACTTGCAATCTTTACTTGTTCTAGAATCTGATTCAGCTCATCTTCTGGAAAGGAGGACTCCTCCAAATTCAGGTGGCCGAAATCCTGTTTGTTGTCATCATCATATAGTCTATCCATCTCTTCCATCGATATTCTTCTTTTTAAGAGCAGGGGATTGGAAGAAGCTTGAATCAACCGAATATACTTAAGCAAAGGATTCTGGATATACTTCCATATCAGCTGATAGAGTTTTCCTTCTCCTTCCGTAGGTGTAACACAAAGAGAATCATAATCATCTGGATCAGGAAGAGGAACATTGAGTTCTTTTTTCGTTGTCCGTACAAAATAGGGAAGCAAGGAATTGATTGTCTTTTCTGCTACAGAATATGAAATTGCCAGAAAAGCCCTTATTTATCGATACAAAAATCGAAAAATGTAGGAGTAATGTAGGAGTAGACGGAATTTAACAAAAAGAAGGAGCGTTGTATTGCTCCTTCAAAATGGCATTCCTGATGTATCCATTCCAGCCTCAATCTTTCGAAGAATACTGTAGTACGACCCTTTACAGATGAACTTATTTCCATCTGATGTTGTTATGGAACAATAGTCTCCACTAGTCATTGATAGATTTCCGCTTTTGGTTGAATAAATCTTGTCTGGTATTCTATCTACGAACATCACACAAAATGGGTTTATTTTTCTTTTGCAGAATATAAGAGAAGGTTCGACGATGCCTATTAGTGCGTTCCCAGTACCTTCATTTATTCTTTCGAGAACATAGTCTGCCAGTTCTAAATCTACGAAATTTGTCATTCTGTTTACCTCAAAAATAAAAAGAGAAGGGCTGATATATGCACGAGGTGTATATAGCCATGGAACTAACCATATACATTTTTAATTTCAACCCTTCCATTAATGAGATTGTTTTTATTGCGAGTAAAAAAAAGAGCGTTGCCCGAGGCGGGATTCGAACCCGCACTGCTAGAACCCATTGTTCACTCGCGGTGTCTCTTTCATTATAGAAGTTGCTTTATATGCGAACCTTACGTGCTGTCCATTAATTGTTTCATTACAGGAATAATTTGAATTTATAAAAAAGAGAGTCCTTGTATCCTTTGCCGGGTATAAGAACTCTCCCTTATATAGAAAGGAGAAAATTGGAAATAATTATCAATCTTTATGACAAATCGGAAGAGTCATGACTTTGTTATATAGTTCTGTCATAACTCCATTCTTACCCAAGTTATGATAGGCATTGTACATGTTCTCATAGTTGAGTTTATCTGAATAGTTTATTTCACCGGCATCAAGATATTTGTAGCTCAACTGAAGGAGCTCATTTCTCAATATTGCCTGGGTACCCTTCTTTTCAATCTCCATATCTTTCTTAAGACGTTTATGACGATTCAGCAGACCAGCGATTAAAGGAATAAGGGCACTTTGCAGCACAATCGAAATAAGCGTGATGATATCATTTATGCTCCACTTCATCCTGATTGGAATCCTCTTTTTTCTTTTGTCCAGAATCTTTAGGGTTCAACTCGATGCAATCCTTTTTATGTTTGTTCCTGAACTCTATAACTTCTTCTTCTGTGATCTTTCCGTCGGCCAGCCTATTGAAAATATCATCAGCCATACTAGCAAAACCAGTCCAGTTGTTGTTATACCAATAGGAAATGACTACCATTAAAACAAAGATGCCGAAAGACACATATTCGTAGATACTTCCGGAACCCCAGTATTTCTTACCGACCATGGATATGACATAATTAATGAGGGACAGGATGAGAAAAATCGTACGAAGGATAGTCCCCTTGTCTCTCATTTTGAATTTTTCGAAAAATGCTTTCATTATTGATTACTCCTTTGCTTGTCGACTATGGAAATATAGTATTTTCCGCCATCAGTTGCTGATCCTTCAAACCATGCATTATCATACCAGTCATCGGCAAACGTATGTCCCTTCTTTTCCTTGATTACTTGATACCAATAACGTATGGCTGAAGGAATAGCAACAAGGAAAATAAAGAATGGGCCAAGAAGAGCATTTTGGAAGGAATGTCCTAATTCATGCATTCTTACTTCTTCCTCATAATCTTTTCCCATTCCGTTAGACACAAATATAAAGAATACTCCTTCTAATCCGCCCCAGTTATTTCCAAACTGATGGCATCTAACTTTATTCCTGTAATTGAATGAAACAGAATTCTTATCTCTCGGAAGAATAAATATACATACAAATAGGTCGATTAGCAACCCAATGAATGAATATAAAATCCCCCATGTTAGATTCAAGACCCACCAGAGCCACATACGCTCAGATAAGAATTTAATCCATCTCATTTCTATGGAATACAAAAACTTTCCTAATTTTGAACGATGATTCTTAATCATTTATTGTTCCTCTAAGATATATAAGGTAAAACAGTTATAGAAGGGCCTTCTAATTTATTTATCCTACTGCGTGCTTCCTTGCGTTTAGCAAGAATGTCTTTATATTCTTCTTTAGCTTTCGCGAATTCGACTTCGTCTTCAAGCTTCAATTCGTTTAGCTTTGCAATAACATAATCGGTAGATGAAAGGTAATTCTTATAAGACGCAATCTGGTTTGCTTTGTCGACCTTGTTTTTCTCATCCTCATGTATCTTTTCAACTATTTTCCCATCCTGATAGACGAAATAGGAATACGTAGGATGGCATGAAATCTTTGTCCATTGCTCGAAATCCATTCCGATGACCGCATCTCCATCTTTTTCAGTAGGCGCATCATAGAATGGAACAACTTCAATTTCGTTTCCTTCTAAGATTCGGAAATATCGTACCTCTTTTTTTTCTTCTTTCATTACTGTAAGCCTCCAATTGCTAACCAATAGACGGGGCATGATTCGCTGCGTCGAAGCTGGAAAGTGAATGCTGTTCCGCTACGATATGAAGTGATGACAGCTCCATTAGAATATGGTATACCCTGACTGCCCGTAACCATGTCTCTTGTCTGTAAAATAACTGCTGGGTACCACCAGAAGATCTTCGGATATGTAACTTCCCAATCTGTTGTATCTCCATGAGCTCCAATGTATACGCCCCATTGAATAAGTAACTTGTCCATAACAATGTAACTTGATTTAGATGAAGTTGCATTCATTATATCGGAAAATTCCTTTTCTGTAAGGAGCGATGCAAGCGAAAGGTTTCCGCTTCCAAGGATTGTATAGCCGTTGATGGTTCTGATGTTCGTGCCTGAGACAAGGGTTGCCTGCTTGCCGTTTAATGTTGTCTGCAAATTAGTAATCTGCGAAATAGAATGAGTATGGCTTGAATTTGCTTTTCCGTTTATCGTCGATTGCAAGTTAGCAATGTCACTTATTCCAAGAGTGTGTGCCTCGATTAACCCATTGGCATCAGTTCCAAGGACTTTCTTATTTTTGAGTGCTGATAGTACTGGCGTAGTAGAGAAGGTCTTCTTCGCTGAAATAGTCTGTTCCGTGTTAGTTGTTACGTAAGAACCCTTAGGTTGATAGTTTACTGCAAGGTGATCAATATCAACATTCTGCCCAGTCTTAGAATATGCTAAGAAGGCAACACCACGCTCATTCATATCTCTCAGTGGGCCTATTACATCATTTTTATTGTATATAGACCCGCTAGTAGTAACCTGTATTCCATTGTATATAGAAAAGCATGGCATTCTCATCTCCATTGCTTTGCCAACTTGAAAATCTTGATCATTCGAATTTACATTTGGTTTGAACATTAAAGCAGATGTATAAATATCACCAGTATTACTATCGATTCGGCTTGTGAAAAGAGAACCTTTAGCTGTGCCGTCTAGACATCCAAACCCGCCATCTAAATCGGTTCCATATTTCTCTTTGAATTTATTAGCTGCTTCTTCACTAGCTGTCTTAAGTTGACCGCTATATTCTCCAACTGAATTATTTGGGCCTATGAAATTTGCGAAGATAGCTCCACCAAAATTTTGTGGATCATTAGCATTAATGCCAGCAGACATTGCAGTGCCTAGGTCAACCATCTTATATCCAATGTCAGGGTTTGACTCGAGCGGATTTGTAGTATTATCGAATGTGGCAATCATGCGCCTTTCATGGATATCACCTCTGTCGATGCCAGTATACTGTAACCCTTCAGAATTCCGGAAGAATATACCATATGATAAGTCATGTAATTCAGTTGGCATTTTGGTATCAAGATCTGTATAGATCTGTAAAAAATCTTGAGCCGTATATTTAGTCTGTTTATCTGTGCTAACTAAGTTAAAAGCATTTGTAGAATCATCAGCACTGGAAGCATGTTTAACACTTTTATCCTTATCTGCGGTATTATCCACTTTTCCTAAACCAACATCACCTTTTGTAAGAGCTAAATTGATTTTCTTTCCTGAAGATTGGTTGGTCGTGAAACTATCGACATCCTTTCCATTTTTCTGAATTATGATTGTTCCATTCCCAATATCATCTGTGCGCGCAATTTCTCCACCTCTTGCACTTAACGAGGTGCGCTGAGAGACTCCTTTACTATCGGTCAGATCGAAGAAAAGGACTGCACCCTTCTCAGGCTGAGACCATACCATTGCTCCAGGTGTGGCGCTAGCACGGAATTGGAGGCGAGTTGTTCCTGCAACCTGGTCGAACCGGAGCATTGTTCCGCTATTCGGGCCTTCCTTTCCGATAATCAGCTGTCCACCATTTGAAGTCTTAAAAATAGTCGTTGCTATCTCTTTACCATTCGCATTAGGTGGCGCATTGAAAGTCTTAGCACCTGTAATAGTTTGAGTAGTATCAGTTAGAACAACTTTTCCCCATTCAGTCTCAGTCGGAAGTATCCCCTGAATTTCATATGTCTTATTGCCTGTCTTTTTATACAATTTCTTCGCCATGTTTTCTCCCTCCAAAAGAAAATCGGCTCAGCCATCCTTCGTAAGACAGCCAAGCCGATAGAATCTAAATATAATTGATTAGCCGATTAGGGCAAATCCACCAACAGCGAGATTATTGAGAGCTGCAGCAGACGTGCTGGCAGCAGAGACAAGGAATTGTCCAACTTTCTTGACGATACCTTGTCCATTTACCATAACGGCACTGTAGGCAGAATCAGTTCCAGCAGCACCACCAGAAAACTCTGTAGGAGTAACTGCAGTAGCCTTTCCATTAACAGTCTGACTAAGTTTATGGACTGCCGTCTGAGTGGCGGCAACCTTGCTATCGTCTGCAGCATAGTTGTCGCTAAGCTTAGTAACACCATAAGTATTCGTAGTAGCGTCTGGAATATTTGCAATGACAGTACCACCATCGTTGAGAGTAAGTGTCATTTTGACATTCTTATTCGTCGCGTCATTCTCAAATGCAGCCTTGTTGACGAAGTTATTAGTGTTGGTGTCAGTCCATGGGACACTGACAGTCATTGCACCATTTGCATCAATGGAGACTCCATATGTCTTGCCACTAGTGGCACCGCCCTTAACTAATCCTAGTTTGGCATTGGTTGCGACTGGAATTGGTGCCTCAGTATTGTCAACTCCGGCTTTAACCGCATGCTTTGCATCATCCCAAGAGAGTGCAGCGGTGTTGTTATCAGGGACTGTAACTGTCTGTGTTGCATCACCAGCCTTACTTCCCTGAGCTGCTAAGGTAATGGTGTGTCCAGAAATGGACATCTTGTAGTAGGTATCTGTATCCTTATCCATCTCAGAATGGACAATATCAAAGTTGCCTGCTACTGTACTAGCGCCAGAGGCGTTATAAATAGCAATATCTCCGGCATGAATTCCGGCAGGAAGAGTTTCACTAGATCCAGCAACAGGAGCAGTAAATTTATAAAAGTCTCCTTTGGAGAGATTAGCTGGAAGAGCTGTTGGCCAAGCAGTGAATGTACCTTTATATTCAACACCCGCTGCTTTTGCGGCAGCAATAGCCTTAGATACAGCATGAGAAGTAGGAATAAGAGCTGCATCATCGCTGATGTCCTCATTCGAGATAGAATATCCAGAGTCCTTGACTGCATCAGTGCCATTTCCTAAGACAATATGATTAGCTGGAAGTGCTCCGGGCCCAGTGACAATATGAGATAATGTCTCAGCGGCACCAACTGCCTTGATATGACCGTTTTCAATAGTCAGATCGTGGACAGTAACAGAATGGCCAGAAGCGGCATAGTCAGCAGAAGTAGGGGTGTAGCTAGGATGGACATATTTATTTGCTCCATCTTCAACATTTAAAGCTTTTAAGAGTTCAGCTTTTGTAATATCATCCTTAAGATCGACTCCAGCAATCTTACGCGTATTAGGGACATAGTTTGTAATGACCCAATCTTTTAAACTTCCACCAGCGCCAGCACCAAGTCCTAACGCTGTATTAACTTCCTGAATCCAGTCAGATAAAAGTGTTCCACCGGTAAAAGAATCTTTGTCTGTGGATAGAGTAGGCTTTGTGATATAGACAGTATCAGCTCCTGAGAAGAAACTAATAGGGGTATAGACATTAGCCTCTCCCTGCACAGTATAATATTTCTTAATCCAGTCAGAATTAAAAGTTCCCATAGTTAAATATCCTCCTTTAAGAACTTAATGAAACCTTTTCTGTAAGTTTCGTTTCTTCCTTCGCTTTATAAATGGCAGGTGAAGAAATGACTGCTTTCGAACTCAGAGACGGCTTATAAACTGATTTTGCCATGCTCATCTTGGTGATAGTAGGCTCCTTTGGCTCATCAGTAACTGCAACAGTCTTAGTCTGTTCACTTAGCTGACTATTAAACTTGTCATATTTGGCATTCTCTGGCTCATTAATGAGAACATAGTTGTACCGTTCTTTTTTGTATCCAGAGTTAATAGTATTATGAATAATGTCACCGTTGGCATCTTTCAGAGCGGTTAGAGCTTTTTCTGCGCCCTTTACAACAATCTCGTATTCTGCGGAAGGATCTTCAGGATCCACGCAGACTAGTTTTTTCAATTCGTTTGCCATCGTTCCCAATCCTCCCATAGAAATTTTGATTCAGGGCCACTATCAGCACACCGGACAATATGGGAAAGCTTAAGTTTGCTTACCTCTTCCGTAATGCGATTGTCAAGTGCCTTTTCTTGCTCTTTGGCTCTATCCGACTCAGCTTCTAACTGCTTGGATGAGGCAAAGCCTGTATGCCCAGAATGCTCAAAATCAAGATTTAAAAGCTTAGAGTGATCTGCATCTATGTATGATTCTATACTCATCTCAAGACACAGATCGTAATAATTGTTTACATTGTCAGAACTAGAGAAATAATCGTCGCCATTATGATTATTGCTATTAAATCCAATTTCATAGGAGCTAGAGAAATAATTATTAGACATCTATTTTCTCCTTTCTAAAATTGTAAGAGACTGTTTATAGGCAACTGTCTTAACAGTCCCATCAATATAATTTACGCGAATAGAATAATCTGTAATGCAAGGAGGCAAACTGGCAGTTGTTTCACTATCCATTTTGAATAGATAACCTTTATCCACTTTGCCATTAACAAGCGTGCGGTTATCATCGAGGAAAGGTTCCTCAATTCCTAGTTCTGAGCAGATAAATTCCAGACTTTTAATTTTATCCAGACCGAGTCGAACTCTAATTCTTATAGCGAACGTATCACCCTGGACACATGTTAGCTGGGTTCTTCCAGATAATCGTATCATTTTGTCCTCCTTCTGCATAATAAATAAAATAAGTTACTTGATCCAAAATGGGGTTACTGGAATGATATGAGTATCTGTTACATCAAGCCATGCCTGATACCACTGCTTCAGTTCTTTCGTCTGATCCTCTGAGAGCATCCTGTACCACATCTGTGATTTACCGTCGAGGAATTTGAAGCATGCCTTTTGGCGTCGTCTTCTTAGGTAATTGTCGTCACTTGACATGTAAGGATCGAGAGAGACAAGGTTCCATTCTCCATCCTTGTACTGCCAGTCGTGAAAATATGGAATGGTTGTAAGCTTCTCATAGAGGCTATCATCCACTTCAATCTCGTTTTCGGCATCAGAAACCTCAGGCGAACTGAGGAGCCCGTCTTTATTGATCTTAACCTTCATAATTTCCTCCATAAGAAAAGGGCCACCGAATGCCTCAGTGACCCTAACAGATTTAATCTAGTGAGAACCAGAGACAAGGGTAAAAATAATCGCTAAACGAATCATCTTTTAGTTCCCAATCGATTCCAACGACTCTGTAACTTCTACCATACTTTGAATAACTTCTAGTCATGAACGGTTTCGTACTACCTAACATAATCATTCTTTCTTTATACCTTGAATATTCTTCGGCACTCAGCAAGAATAATCTTCCGTAGGAATCATCTTCGACTATATCTGACTCATTCAGCATTCTAGATTCAAGAGAATTATCTAAAATGGTTTCCAAAACTTTTGAGTCATCCCCAAAACAGATTCCCATTAGTTCTCCACCTAAAACAGACTCATTAAGATAACTATTAAGAGATTCGTAGTCTAGATTTCCGTTTTTAATATCTTTAGACAAATCAAAATCATATAGACAATATGGCTTTTCAGATGTCACAAGTATC
Source organism: uncultured Mollicutes bacterium (assembly GCA_900549915.1). Taxonomy (GTDB): domain Bacteria; phylum Bacillota_I; class Bacilli_A; order RFN20; family CAG-288; genus Enterosoma. Next base: position 18,722 of record URQF01000002.1, read on the forward strand.
TTATCAGAACATTTATCTAGAAGATGCCATCTCATAGGAGGTCTTGAAGTAATTGACCCATTTGCATGCCACTTATATCTGTTTGATTTATAAGAAAATATTAATTCGGAACCATACTCTGCTCCATATGATTTAGCTATTGAAGTTAGAATAGAAACTAATTTTTTGTCTTTGACTTCGTCTCCGTAAAGTCCTGTATCTCCGTTTTGAAGGAGAGGGATTTTTATTGCTATCTCTTTTATAACTTCATCTGACGATAGATTTGTAATGTTTCTATCCCATGAGGTAAAAATATAGTTGTATTCTGAATCATAATAGAAAGGAATAGACGTTCCATCATTCTCATATCTGGGGGATGATCCTTTTTTATATAAGTCTGTTTTCAGAATTGTTCCATCTGGTGCTTTCCACGTTACTTTGTATCCTTCCCAGTTAATCTCGTCATATAATGCTATAAAGACAGTTGGAGAATAAATTGGTTGGATTTCTCTATCCCATCCAGCAAATTCGAAATCAGTTATTTGATGGCCGTTTATTTTTCTATCTCTCGTTGGATTGTCAGGTTCAACCGGAATATGCCCTGCGATTACAGCAGATTCCGAAATTAATGTCCCATCGTAGTCTTCGAACTTTACATTGAAATATTTGTTGGAATCCTCTTCAAACAAAGCATGAATGACCATATTCGAATTAATATTGTCGAAATCATTGTCCCATTTTGAAAAGATGAACTTTGTGATAGTTCCATTATTGTTCAAATCGGATTTCGTAGGTTTACCACCGTCATATATGGCAGGCATGCCTGGTTCTACAACAGAATGCGTGATTATATTATCATCACCATCTAAAAAATATACGACATATGTTCCGTAACGCTGGTAGTTATTTGGATCTTCTCCGAGTACAGTAACTTGCCACTCAAAAAAACTAAGGCTACCACCTGCGTTCTTGTAGTCTTCATATTGGTCTTTTTTAGTATATATGCTTACTTCCGTTGTTGGTTCGATTGGATGAGTAGAGCTTGGTCTGTTCTGTACACAGCTTGTAAGAATAAATATCGGAAGGTAGAATAAAATTTCTTTTCTCATGGTAATTCTCCCGATAATATCTTACCACTTTAGCAGACAACCATTACCCAAACTTTTGACCGATGACCATCATTTCCTACCCAGACTGTTCCATCATTATTTATATTTACATTTATGGATTGAAGTTTAGTGCTGCCGCTTAAGCCTCCACTTCCATTCGCAGTTCCAGAATAGTCGTAGGACTGGGAGGCAAAAATATATCTAGGGTCATCCATTGTCCCAATACACCACCACTGATCCTCATTCATGACTCTTGAAAAGAAATAAACATAGGAAATGGACTCATGTTCATCTTCTTCATCGTAATATATATTTCTGGAAAAGGTAAAAACTGTACGAGTACCATACAAAGCTTCTTGTGCCTGAGATGCAATACGTCCCAGATCATATAACGCATTATTTTTTCCTTGGATTGAGAAAGAATTCTCAGAATTTTCACCAGTCTTAAAACTTATTCGGTCTGATGATGCAGTTGTATGTAATGAAGTGCAAATGAGATTATTATCAGAATCTGTGCATAGAATATTGAAGGAGCCGTTTATTGTTGAGTCAGGCCCAGCACCAGGATAATGCATCCGCTTTTCTAAAATGGAATGAACCTTTATATTGCCACTACCATTGAACTCGGATGCTAATTTCCCTTCATCGTCAAAAGAAGCAGATGATTGACTAGTAAAAATGTTTCCATCATAGCGATATTTTAGGATTTCATCGAATTCACTATCGTAACTTTCCTTTCTCATAATTCCGACACTATTAATATCTAGACTTATGAAATAGAATGATGAAAAAGATAAAAACAAACCATATGTAGGACTTTCAGATGTTCCAGAATTACCTCTAATATCTTCTTCGTTCATAGAATGACCATCTGTTGCAACAATGTCGAAATTTTTGCAAACGTCATTTCCACCATGGATGAAACCAGATACTGATAATCCCCCACGAGAAGAGATAACTATATCTATAACTTGTTTCTGCCCTACCCATGGTCCAACAGTTCCTTTTATATGTACTGCGCCAGCATTGTGGTCGTCTTGTGTTGAGGTTAAAGTTCCAATATATAAGAATCCATGTTTACCTTTTAAGTCACCAATTACTTTAAAGATATGTCTGAAAGGATCGTTATTTGTATTAGGATATACATTTCCAAAGAAATTTCCATTGATGCTGGAGTTAGCCATATACATATTTCCGTATTTGTCTAGCCTGAATCCTCCATGTCCTTTCTCCCACTGATATTTCATAATGTCAGCATGTTCAGTTTTTGTATCAATTTTGACTTTTGTATTCCCAAAAGAATATGGGTACTTGAGTCCTTTTGATGCATAATTGAGAATATAATCCTTTGCGTTCCTTCCGATTCGGATTCCTTCTGTTCCAATATATATACCTTCATCATCTACTATCTTCTGTTCTGCAGCTTCATTGACGAATTGTATAATCTGTCCAATTTTCGAAAATACTTTCTTTCCAATTATTGCATTACTGATGACTTTATAGCTGGTTTTCTTCTCGAATTCAGAGAATTCTCTTGGATAATAGATAGACTTATCAGAAATATAGAGTCCGCCAATCTGTCCTTCAGTAGAAGTAATCTTTCCATTGATTTCACAGTTATCCGCTTCTATTTTTCCATCGGCAGTGACCTTAAAGTTGGATTCTGTAATATTATCAGAGCTGTCTGCCACTCGCTGGTTGAGATGGATTCCGTCCGTCCCGATATATAGTGCTGCCTTAGGTGAGCTGATATTAGACTTAGCAGCGATACTATCAACAGTCGTATCGGCTGGATTGATGGCGGTTCCTACGTTCTTAACGTCGTTGTCAGCAGTTTCATAGTCTGAACATGCTTGTATATATGCCGATTCGGCAGCAGTCTTGGAAGCGTCAGCATTGTTAATAGATTCATTAGTATCATCACTGATGGCACCATTCAGACTCTTTTCCTGCTCGCCATAGGCTTTTGCTTCATTTAATGCACTAACAGCAAGATTTAGAGCATCTAATGCTTTCATCCTTACATTACGTGCATCATCCCGAGTTTTCTTTAAGTCAGCCATTTCAGAATCGCTTGGAAGCTTTACGAAAGAGCCGTTTACCAGTTTTCCATTTTGAATATCGAAGTTAGCGATGTGACCCTCGTTCGATTCCACAACATCAGCTGTAATTTTCCCAGTGATATTCGCAGAGGGAACTGTCAACACACCACCTTTGACTGTGGCTCCGCCTATATGCATTTCGGTTCCGATGATCGTTCCATCGGATAACGCTATTAGTCCTTTCGGATAGAGCTTGAATACCCGTACATTCCCGACCACAGCTTCCTCTCCGTCATAAGAGTATCCTACACCGATCAGGCATTCTTCATTCCATGCCGTTGGGACTCTCAGTACTCCATCACCGGAGGAGGGCGACGAAACTGTCTTTTTTATACGGCTATATGATGTTGAATCGGCTGTATAATGGACAATATATCTAGCGATTGCGGTAGAACCTGATTTGTCATAGAATGCGAATTTAAGATCCAAGCTCTTTGTTGCACCAATGACATCGAACATGACCTGGAAATAATCATCTGGTTTTAAAGCCTTTCCGGAAGGAAATTTAATCTTAAAGCTACGGCTTGCCTGGAAGAAAGTGGAAAGTTTACCATCTAATCTGTCACTTCCGTCGTAATCATCCGGTTTTGTAGAGGGCATCTCACCCATGCGCAATCCATCGTTTGATAGATATACACCATTTGTTTCAGGTGTTGTCAGCGTGTTATAGCTGTCAATTGGATTCCCATCAGCGTCACGGTTTGTAAAGCTCCGGATTCCATTCTCGTCTATCCTAAAGCCTTTAGCATCGATATTGCCATTGAGTTTAGCATTCTTTAGACGTTCTTCGACCAGTGCGGCTGCGCCTTGTTGTCCTTCTGCTAATTTATTTGCCAGATCAATAGAAGCAGCGTTGTAATCCTTTATTGCCTGCTGATATTTTGATTCAGCATTTTTCAAATTTTCTGTTGCTGTAGAATTAGCTTTCTCGGCATTTTGATAGTCAGTAGTAGCTGCGTTCAACTTATCCTTTGCATCAGACAGATTGCTTGCAGCAGTGGAATTCGCTGATTTCGCACTGTTATATTTCGTTGTAGCATCGGCCAATTTGCTTTCCGCATTACTCAGATTCGTGGCAGCGGTCGAGTTGGCTTGCTCGGCATTACCATATTTGGTTGTCGCATCATCCAATTTACTCTTGGCATCAGCAAGATTGTCCTTAGCAGTATTATTAGCTGTTTCAGCAGCATTATACTTATTTGTGGCATCAGCTACTTTTTCGTTGTAGCTTGCTTCAGCAGCGGTGACACTGTCATTATATTTCTTTGTGGCAGCGTCAATTTTGGCCTGACTGTCTTTTGCCGCGGCATCATACTGTGCCTTTGCATCAGCAACAGACTTATCGTATTCTGTCTTAGCGTCATTCAATGTACTCTGGTACTGGTTCTGCGCAGATTCTAGTTTTCCGGCTGCATCATCACTTGCCTTTTTTGCCGCATCGTAAGATGATGAAGCATTCTGAAGGTTCTCCTCTGCCTTAGCTAATTTATTCGCAGCAGTTTCACTATCTGTCTTTGCAGTATCATAAGCCGTTTTTGCGCCATTGTAGCTTGTCTGAGCATCATTTAATTTAGATGCTGCAGCGTCACTATCTGTCTTTGCAGTATTATAGGCATCTTTTGCACTTCCGTAGTTTGTTTCAGCCTCTTTGAGTTTTGAGGTCGCTTCACTATTAGCAGAGGCTGCGCTGTTGTAGGCATCCTTAGCAGTGGAATATTCGCTTTCGGCTTTGGTGACTCTGTCGGCAGCACTATTGGCATTGCTCGCTGCAGAATTAGCAGAACTAGCAGCATTATTGGCATTCGAGGTCGCATTATTCAGATCTTCTTTGACGTCATCATCCAATTGCCCGATTGTAATACTCCCGTCAATATTTGCCGACTTCACATGCAAATTCTTAGCTGTGACATTCGTTGTCTCGATTGTGTCGTTTACAATTTTAGTAATTCCGCCGCTGTCAACCTTACCATCTCCGCTACCAATCTGAATACTTCCTCGAATATTAGCTGCTGGAACTTGTAATTCTCCATCGACAATCTGACAGCCTCCGATACTTCCGGAGTTTGCGATAATCTCGCCATAGATTTTAGCGCCATTAGCAACTAAATATCCATCTGAATTGACAGAGAAAGAAGTATTATTCTCACCATTTTGAATTTCTATACTGCCACCTGTGATATTCAATCCATTGGCAGTGACGTGACCTTCTCTATCGACTTTGAAGACAGTACCGTCATCACCTGTGATATTGATCTGACCGCTCTTTACGTCAATATCTCCAGATACTTTAATTTGTCCAGCGGAAAGTGTCTGAGAAATACTGGCATTATCAGCAACTAACATCTTGGCGACAAGTTTGTCAAGCTCGAACTGCGAGGCCTCCAAAATGCCTGTGCATTTAATACGCTCGGTTTGCAGCTGTCCAATCTGTGCCTTGCTCAATTTTGCATTGATTGCCTGAATATAGTCCGCTGTCACGGTTCTTGCAACAATCTGGGATACCTTGTTCTCATCAGTATACCCAGTATCATTAGTAAGCGATGAGACATTATCACCAGTAGAAATCGAGCTGTCGCTAAGAGTATCTTTCTTCTCTCCTAACTCGATTTTCGTGTAAGAATTAAGGATAGCATTATACTCCGTAGAGATAACTCTTAGTTTCTCATCTACACCCAAATCTGGATAGATGACTCCAACAGTATCTCCAATCTCAACAGATTTCAGAATCTTGAGATTATCAGCCTCTGTGATGCTCCATAAATCGAGGAATGAAACATCGGTAGACTTTTTGATTTTCCCAAGTTTATGTTTCTTGATATATTGTTGTGCTTTCTGTTTCAGTTTCTCTTTGGTCGGCTCTGACTCGAATTCAGAACTGAGATCTAGAGGAAGAACATACTGATGTTTCCTTGCTTTGGCATCATCAGTATCAAGTTTGATGAACTTCTCGTCGAGCTCGACATGGATAACCTTACTAGTTTCGGTTGTTGTTGATGCCTCTGATTGTGGAATGACTTCCGAATAATAAATGATCCTGTTCGAAGAAATATTGGATAAATCGGTAACCTTGCCATCGAAGACGACATCTCCTGCTTTATGGAATGTCCATCCTGACGTATCAGTCAGTTTTTTGAAATATCCATCCTTGACTGCATTACAGGAAACAACTGGGAATTTAGACCAGTTGATCTTAATCCATTCTGGGTCTTTTCCCATTCCCTCGATCAAGGTAACACTCTGATTGTATACTTTTTCTTCATATCGAGACGTCTTTGAGTTCCAACAATAAATTTTATCCTTATACTGACCTTCCGTAGCAACCTGGACTCCTGATTCATCTACAGGATGATATGGCTCACCACCTTCGCTATAAGATAACCATCCATCTTGATATGGTTTGTTTCCAACGATATAGACCTTAGTGAATCCAGCGTCCGTAGTATTGGTCGTTGTCGATGTTGTTTCTTTGTGATAAAAAGGATAGACAGCAGAATATAAATTCTCAGTTGTAGTCTCCTGAGTCATGTCAGTCCTATTCTTCGAATATCTGACCTCAACTCCCTTATCAGATCCACGTCTGCTGCAGAATATAACATTCCATTTGTCATACTTAAATTCAATATCATAAACGGAGCCAATTGAACCAGTAGTGCTTTCATCCGAGCTTGCACTATTGTCACCAGTTGCTGTCAGGAGAGCTTTAAGATTAGTCGGTGCCGTGAGCTGAAAAGTTTTATAAAATTTCTTATCGATAGAACGAGCGTTTATGAATTCGAACTTGTTTTCGATAAGACAGTTTTTCTTGATGTTGTTTATTGTGTCAAGAAAATTAGCTCCTTTAAAACCGCTGACTGGGATGCCGTTCATATCGTATGAAATATGATTGGCATCCACAGTAACGATTCCGTTAATAGGACGACTGATGCTTGCTATTCTGAAAGGCTGTGGGTCAGAAAATGGGTTCGGCTTGCAGTAGATAAGTCTGTTTTCACGAATCTTATCAAAAATCTGCCCCTTAACAGGGTATTTCAGCGAAAGAGTGTACTGATCATTAAGTCCTTCGGAAACCGTGCATTCTGTTGCATCCCGTAAAACCCCAAGTCCTAAACTGTCGAACTTGGTTTCATCCTCTTCAAATAGCAAAATCATACAATTTTCCTCCTATAACGTCCACCAATTCGGCTTAATCTTAATCGTGATTCCTTCTATACCGGATTTATCCTGGACAAGATAGTTCAAAAGGTGAGATGTTGTTGGGTCTGAAGAGACCAGAAAATCGCCTTTCTTGTACCATGCCCAAGAGGTCTTGTCATCTAAACGATAGTATCCATCTTTCTTGATATAGAGTAGAGCATGAACAGGATTACCATATTCGCTTTCCTCAATCTTGGATGTATACAGATCATTCTCTGGATACGATGGCAATGATTCCAAATAGTAAATAGTTGTATCATCACTATATTTACTTTCGTTAATCAGGTCACCATTACTGAGTTTCTTCCACTCAGCATTTGTGTCCCATTTGTAGTAACCATCTTTAGTGGCGTAGACTCTATATTTAGAATCTACTCTGTCTTCATCCTTCTCTGCATCAATACCTTCAACCCATTCGAACTTCAGATATGGTGCTAATTCAGTCAACTTATCAAGCTGCTCCTGGTTAAATGAAAGATTATGACTCTGCTCGTAGCTCGTAGGGAGAGTCTCAATCATGCAGATGGTATTCTCATTTTCAGGACTTCCAAGATCAATGAAAGCGCCAATTTCCAAATCTTTCCACTCAGTCCAGACATCACCGTCTTCTGAAGTTGACTCAAGTTTTCTGTATTTAGCTTTCTTTAAGACTTTAATCGACAAATCGCCAGAGTTGAGAATATCTTTCTTATCATTGGCGACAACCGTAGAATCCAACCATTCAGGCCATCCTGATGATTTTGAATAATTCACTTTGGTCGCATCGTCAATGAAATAGAAAGTATTCGACTGAGTAATATCGCTGAAATAGTCTGGAACAGTGTCCCCGACATTGAGATGCTTCCAACTAGAGAACTGCTTTGGATCGTCTTCTTTCTCACAACCAGAGTAATTGGCTCTGAACCATCCTGCTTTCTTTGCAGTATAAACTGGGATTGTCAACGAACCTGTAACAGTAATAGGGCAAGCAGTTGTGACAATCTTCGTCTTGTTGCCATTCTTGTCTGTTTTTGTGCCATAAACATCCTCATATTGAGGAAGGACGTCAACATACTTGTAGTCGAGACTGGTCTTTGAATTCCCTAGGCTGCTAAGCATCGAACTCTGAAAAGCCTGTTTAAACAAACTCCAGGTGACGCTTCCTAAATCATGAGCATCGGCGTCGTAATACTCCCAGCCAGATCGATTCTTACTGAATTTCGACAACAGACCTGTCTTTTCCGCATAGAAGTATCCAGCCTTGCCAGTCTGATAATGTACCTTCTTCGGAGACCCATCAGAATCATAGTCAATAGAAATTTTTAGCCAATCAGGCATATCCGAATATTCGACATCCATCTCGGTTTTGCCGTTTACAATCTTGGCAGGGCAGTATTTTATTGTCACCTGACTATCCTGAGTAGAATCAGCAAGAACGACTCCTCCTGAAGCGACATATTTCCATTTCTTGAAACCAGTCGCATAGAAGTAGCCTCCAGAAGTTAGAGATTTATGAACTTTGTAACTATACAAAGCTCTTCCGCTTTTATCTGTTTTTCCTTCCGACACAAGTTCTACAAATCCGGAATCGGAAACATTCTCACTGGTATTTGTAAGGAATGTGGATGAATAACACTGCTCTTTAAGGATGTCATCGAATGATTTGAATGAGTAGTTTTTTCCTTTCTCCTGAGCGAGTAATGAATAAGCCTCAGCATAGAAAACATCCTGGTACGCAATCTTCTTAGAATTGAAAGTTGGGATAACGACTTTCTTCTGCTTTTGTTCAAGAACTCTATCATAAGGAGAATAGACAATATCCATCTCAGACTGAGTGTCTGCTATTACGTCGTTATATGATGGTATAGACCTAAGGTTTCTCTCGTATTTTGAAATTGTGACTTTAGTGCTTCCTTTTGGAAACTTTGGAAAAACTTTTCCGTTGATATTTATCTTACTCGCAAGATCCTGAGTCTGATAGTAGACTTCTTGATTCTCAGAATCTATCGTAATAGAAGGAGTATCAATGTCTTTGAATGTGACATCACTAATTGTCTCCCCATCATTCTCAAGACTCAGCAGGATTTCAGAAGAAATATCAGGCTTTAATCCTTCAAGAGTAATTTCAGGAAGTGATGCGAATTGAGAAGGGTTTTCCAAAGAGAACTCATTCGAAGTAAACGATAGTATCTTCTCTCCGCTCTTAAGAAAGCGCTGGGGTTTGCAATCGAAATCGACCGAAAAACTGATGGCTCCATCACAAATATTAGTGAAAGAGCCACCAGACGAGTATTTAGCCAATCTGTAGGCTGTAGGATCGTAATCATCTTCGAGGCGCCGATACCCTCTGTCCGAAGTCAACCACTTTACAATATCTTGCGAATTGGATATGAAATCAGTTCCTGGCTTAAATCCAACACCTAAGGAATAGGTTCGAGTGATGTTTTTATATGAACCATTATCAGTAATAACATCTCCGTTTCGTCCAGGAATATGAGTAGATGTAACGTCTTTCTCTGGATATTGATATGCAGGCGGAGACTGAATCACCAGCCCAAGATCTAGAGAAGATATACCATTCCAAACTAGTTTTTTAAGAGCCATGAGCTAATTTACCGCCTTTCTGCCTCTTACTCAGTTCAATATTAACCTGCTGAGCAAAGGTCTTAGGATCGTCAACACCATAGACATTGAATACTGGTTGATAAGTGTTCGTCGAGCTATATGTATTTGATGTACTTCCATAATCCGAGCTATTCCGATTGGAACTGCGCATGTTTTTCGACACACTTTGAGTATTATCATAAGAAGAATCAGAAGAGACATCGATATCTCCAGAGACGTCATCGAGTTGACTCTGAATCTTGGAATCGTCAACGACAGGGTTAACATTGACGTCATAACTGTTGTCATTTCCGAAAGCACTATTAAATGCATCTTGAACAGCATCAACGCCTTCTCTAGTAGATTTAGCTAAATCGTCATTCCTATCTTTCCTTGTCTTTGAGATATTACTTGTGGCAGTACGTGCAGCCTCAGTAATACCACTTCCAGATGCCCACCGTTCTATAACAGCTTCAGTTGATGAATTGTCGACCTCAAGATTATTACGCATCCAGTTGGCGACCTTTTTTCCTACCCAGTTATTACTGAACATTGTGGCAAGACCTTCAATAATACCATTCCATAGTTCTCCTAATAGATACTTGATGGAATTGATTAGATCTGACCAGATGTTATGCAAGACATCACCTATAAATTTAAGTATCTTACCAATACATGTCTTAATAGTTTCTTTGAAGACATAAGCAATACCTTCAATAGCTTCCGGAATCATCTTGCAAAGTGCAGCAAGGAATATAATCCTATCTTTTAGTAATGTTCCGACAAGGGTTCCAGCCATCCGGAAAATCATACCAGTTACCTTCAGAACCATCTGGACAATTACCTTAACTAATTTTCCAATATTTTTGATTAATGCGTTAATCCTAGCAACCAAGAAATTAATAAGAGATTTTACGAGTTTTGGTGCGTTTGCTGTTAACAAATTAATTACTTTGATGATAATACTCAGAACCTTAGACATCATAGATGGAATATGTTCGTCCAAGGCAGAAAGGAGCAATTCAAGAACATTAAATACAGTATCGATTAAATCTTTTGCATTCTCATTGATGAGTTTGAGGACTCCTTTAACTAGATCGTTAACTAGATCAATTATCTTTGGTATCCAGTCTTTCAACAAGGCATAGATCGAATCGCCATCTTCCATCAAATTATTGATGAATGTAGTGATTAACCCATGTATCTGCTCCATCGCATTTTGAAGTCCAGAAACTAGTGCATCAGTGATGGCAATTGAAAGTTCAGATAGACTTTCCGCTATAGTTTCTATGTTCTCAGTGACAGTTGTGCAGAATGGAACTAGATTGGTAGTCAGTGCTTCGATTCCCATAGAGGCAGTCAAGATGCCGATACCAATCAACGTAAGAGCAGCACTTAGAGCCAATATCGCACGTATCGCCGCCATAATCACTACTGAAACAAGTGCTAAGGCAGTAAAGGCTCCAGCGATTGCAAGAATATCAACGAACATTTTTCCGATGTTCAATTCCTGCATTGCTTCCATAGCTTTTGAGAAAACTAGGATGGCTGAAGAAAATACGAGCCTGGCAGATGCAGCAACAAGCAAAGATGCTGAGAAAACGACTAGACCAGCAACTCCGATTAGACCGGTTCCTCCGCTGGCAGATATCAAAGCCACAATTCCAGCAAATAATGCTAATACTGAGACCAATACTCCAGCTGCGATTAGCCTAGATTTCCATGGCACAGCAGCTAATTGTTTTACTGCTTCGGCAAAGACTAGGAGAGATAAACTAATAGCAGTCCTGGATCCTACTGCTGCAACAAGTTTAGTTGCACTACTCATAGAGTTAGATAACTTGATGAGGATCGCAATAACCCCAGCATTCAAGGTTAGCATTGTTTCTATTATTTCAATGTTTGTTTGACTTATACCAAGTTCTCTTTGAAAATAGTTTTTGAAAACGAATAGGAGCATAGATTGTGGTAAATTTTCAATATTACAAAGATGTTTGGGACCATTGTCGGGAGATTCTGAAGAAGTACTATATCAAAGACTTCAAAAACCAAATTACATCTTATAAGCAAGGAGAAGTCTTTTACGATGAAGCTCCGGCATATAGGAAAACCTTTCCAAAGCTTGGAAGATTCGATAACTTTTTCTATTATGCCTATTCTAAGAAAGAATTCCATCCTAAGAATTTCCTTACCGAACAGCCAAAAGATGCCGTCTACTGGAAATATTACAGGAAAGATGGAAAACCTCTATTAGTCAATTTCTGTATTCCTGTCATTTCAATAAATTATGATGACTTAGCAAAAGATTACATTCCGATTGATATCGGGTATTTCATCTATGATCGTAACATAGGGGACATTACCAACTTCTGCATCACAGAGGAGAAAGAAGACGGAAGGCATTATCTAGATATCACTACTGGGTACAGGATGGTAGAAGAAACCGAGCCTTTCTTTGTTACAGAATATGTTGTCTCAAAGGACAGAAAACGAGTGGATTCTTATTTGAGGAACGGACTTGTTTGCTTTCACAGACATGCTACACTCTACCATAATCAGGACTATAGGGATTCAGTTCGAGAAGACAGCAAATTCGTCCGGATTTCAGACCTGAAAATACCAGTTTTAAAAGAAACAAGGAAACCCTATGTACAGGGAGATCAGACTTCTCATTATAAGAAGCTGATTAAGGAAGGATTTAAACCAGTATAACAATCCAATAAGAGAGTTGTTCTACTATAGTTTGATTCAAGCACATCGAAAAAAGCTGTTTTCTTTTGAAATAAAGCAAGAACACGGATTCTTAGATTAAGGATTTGATTCTCTTAAACAAATCAAAAGACCCGCTTTATCCTTTCAAAACGGGTCCTGGTTAAAATGGAAATAATGATTTGATTTAAAACTACCTAAGTCCGGCAATATAAGATTGCCCAAGGCGACGGAAATGCTCATCCGAAGTAAACACTTCAATAGAAGACAGACCTTTGTTCTGAAGATATTCTTTTGTACCAAGCAACAGGTATTCGCCTCCTTTTCCTGTCCTGACTCTACCTAAAGCAAGAACAGATGTGAAAGGAAGAAAACGATGGAAGAAAGTAAGAGCAGAACCGAGATAAGTCCCCATTTCCTTATAGCACTCAAGAACAACCGGATTATTCTTATCTGCTTCTTTCTGTATCTGGACAAGTTGTTGGGGAAGCGTACCGTCAAAAGAAATACCGGCATTCTTGCTTAGACGGATAATTCCTTTTTGAGAAAGATATTCAGTACCTGCTCCTTTAATGCCTAAATCATAATGAGAATAGGCGGACGGAGAATAGTCTAGCGGAATCTTACCCCATTCATTAATCCATCCATTGAAGGAAGAATGACAGCAGTATCCGCTAGCAAGCCCTGTTCCAAAAGCAAGTCCGACAATATTGTCTTTCTTAAAAACAAGACTTCCTCCAAAGGCAGATATATCTCCATCATTATGTACAAGAACAGGAACATTCGAAAATTCTTTTTTTGCGATGTCCATGAAAATGGACCGTACATAGCGATCCTTATCCTCTTGAGGAACAGACATGAATAGAGTCGGTTCTAGAAGCTGGTTATGAGAAACAACACCAGCCGTCGAGATTCCGATAGAGTCCACATGAGGAAGATGACTAGCTGCGTGTTTAAGACTCTCTAAAATTCCATTGTAGTGATAATGATAGTCTTTTTCACACTTAGGAGACCACAATACTTCTTCGGAAAAGACATCCTTTCCATCGATGATAGCTGTGACCTTGCGATCACTGCCGCCTTCATCAAAACCAATCCGGCATCCTTTGCTCTCCCCGTTTAATCTTGTCCAAGAACATCTGTCTTTATAGATCTGTCTCGTAGAGGTAAAAGAAAAAGGTGTCTGGAAGATACGTTCCATCCGCTTTATGCTGGTATTCATCTCCTCATCATTCCGAATTCTCTGTTTCCTAAAATCAAAGAAGAAAGCATCGCCATTGAATTTAAAGTCCGTACCACCAACAAGCCACATTAAAGTAAGAAGAATCTTCTTTATATAGTAAAAGGATTCTTCCCTATTATCACTATGTAGTCCGTGATAAGTATAGGAGATCTCATCCCCGCGCTGAATGGTCAGCAAATACGGATGGTGGCTTCTCCCCTCAAAAGAGGAGAGAGCACTATCCGCGCCGATGAAATCGGAATTATATTTCATGGATTAGTCCGCTAGAATTTCGAGTAAGCCAGAGGAAATCCTCTTTCCAGAAACCTTATCAAAGAGAAGAATGCCTTTTCCTTTGGTATTAATCTCCAAAGTCTCGTTCCTACTATAGTCAGAATCACCGAAAATAACAGAAGTCAGAAGATAGCCATCGACAGAAAGACGGATGGTCGTTTCCCTGCCGGAAGGCATTGCGGAATAGACTTTTCCTTCCATGCCTTTTCCTTGTTCAGCAATCGTGAAGAACTCAGGACGGATACCAATGACATAATCATCTTTTTCAATGACTTTCTCATCACGACGTTCTTTATCACCATCCTCAGTTAACCTGTGATAGTTGAAGAGAGTATCTTTGTTTCCTTTTTCAACATAGGAACGAAGTTTCTTTAAACGAAGAAGTTCTTCTTCTTTCTTCTCTGCTTCCAAATCTCGTGTCTTGATTTCCTCTTCTAAGGAAATCGGTGCATTCGGATAGAAGACTGCATGCCGATTATTAAAGAAAGTCCTATATAAAGAACCATCTTCTCTCTCCTTTACCTTCGTTTCAATGAAGGTAATCGCTGGATTACCGACAAAGTCAGCAACAAAGAGATTATTCGGACGACGATAGACCGTCAATGGTGCATCATACTGCTGAAGAACACCATTGTTCAATAAGCAGATGTGGGTGGCAAGAGTCCTTGCTTCGAGCTGATCATGGGTAACATAGACAAAGGTAGCTCCGGTATCCCGGTGCAAACGCTTAAGCTCAGAACGCCTTTCCAGACGAAGCTTTGCATCAAGGTTGGAAAGCGGTTCATCCCTGAAGAGAACCTTCGGTCCAGGAGCTAACGTACGTGCAATAGCAACACGCTGCTGCTGACCACCAGATAATTCATTCGGGAAACGATCCCTGAATTCTTCGACTTTGACAATACGGGCTGCATGGCGAAGTTTCAACTCGATTTCTTCTTTGTCCAAAGCACGGACTTTGGAAAGATGGCAGGCTTTTCCATTAATCTTGGAGATAGCAATATTCCTCTCGCCACGGGCAGAATTGATAAGGGAAGTGTATTTTTCCCTCTCCATAGAGTAATCCTTCAGAGTCTTGTATTTTGGCTCTAAGGCAGCATAAGTCCTCTTAACAAGGGAAGCAGCAGCCTCGCGGATCCTATCATGAGCTTCTTTGTACTCTTTCTTATTTGGATGAGAGACCGATTCGACGACTTCTTCCAAGAATTCAACAAGACCATTACGGATAGCTTCTTCTGTTCCAAGGCAAGCATCATCTGCTTTTTCATAGAAAGCTTTGATGGCATGGTTCTTCTTGGCTTCATCGATGTGATTGACTAAGTCAAGGACATTGGCTTTAGCTTCCGGAACAACACGTTCTGCCTGATCAAGGAACCGTTTCCTAGCCGCTTTGTTTGCTTTATGATCAACCTTGTAACTAGCCCCTTCCACGTATTCGAATGATTTGATAATCTTGTTCTGATCTTCTTTCGGAAGATAAGAGATTTCCTTCTTCAGGGAAGAATAGAATTCATCAAGGGTTCCATGTCCGATAGCAGAGATAAGTTTATCGAAATAAGGTTCAATACCCTCGCTGATCTGCAAAGAATAGTTCCGCATCGTCTTATTGTTCGAAACCATCTGGGCATTGATTTTCTTTTCATCATTGGTTGCATAAGCTACCATCCTCTGCTGAAGCAAAAGAATCGTCCTATGAATAGAATCATCTCCAAGGAAGAAAAGAGAATCCTTGATTTCTTCAAAGAACGCATTAATCTTATCTTTTTCTTCTAGATAAGCAGGAATATTCTCTTCCCTAATCTGGATATCCTTTTTCAGAACTTCACGTTCGCTCAAAGGAAGAAGACTCCTAGCTTCCTTCCTCTTCTCGATATGATTCGCTAAATGTTGATTCTTCTCAGAAAGCTTCCTCTCAACACCAAAGAGACGATTTTCCTCTTTCAGAGTATCTCCCGCTTTTTCAAGTGCATAAGCCTGCTTGAGGAAGGAGTCTACATTTCCGCCATCTGTCCTAGCCTTGTTATAGCCTGGAATCTGAACAAGCTGACCATCATCTAAGACCTGAATATCTTTCTGCATCCAAGCTGCTTTCCTTTGATCCAAAGCAGCATTGCATTCTGAGATTTTCAAAGCGACCTTATTCTCGACATCGCCATTTTCCAAATGAAGCTTAAATACTTCCTTTGCAGTGTATTGACTGACTGTGAATTCATCAATAATCTTGATGATAGCACGGCTATCAATAATACGTCCTTTCTTGTCTTTGGCATCATTGACAAGCTTAATGACTTTATTAGGATCCTGAAGAACACGAATAACATCCTTACGAGTCTTGTATTTGAAATCACAGACCGGGAGCTTTTCCTTGACGTTCTTAAGACCGAAAGTGATGTTCTGATAGACGGTCCTATTGGGCCAGAGAGCATAGTTCTGGAAAAGGAAACCGACATCACGCTTATTAGCAGGAATGTTGATACCTGCCTCGGAATCAAAGACAACCTTATCGCCGATTTTGATTTGTCCGGAAGTCGGTGTTTCAAGACCCGCAATCCTACGAAGGATGGTTGTCTTACCGCATCCGGAAGGTCCTAAAAGAGTAATGAACGACTTGTCTGGAATATCTAAGCTGACATGATCGGTTGCATAGAAGTCTTTCCAGCGTTTGACAATATCCGTTAAAACAATACTTGGCATAGTTTAATTTCCTCCGACGCCTTTATCGATAGAAGCACCCGTAAGCTTATTGACAATCAAATTGAAGAGAAGAACCGTTAAGATGATAAGAAGGTTGAGAGCATTTGCCGACTGCGGCCACCACTGCATCCAGCTATCAAGCAAGGTTGTCCTTAATACAGTCTGTCCAGAAGCAAGAAGGACAAACAGAGATAACTCACGCCTGCAGGAAGTGAATGGTAAGAGGTATCCAGAGATAACAGTTGATTTCTGGATAGGAACGATGATTCGAAGCATACGTTTCCACCAAGGAATGTTCTGAATAACGGCTGATTCTTCGATTTCTCCAGAGAGCTGCCTCCTAGCAGAGATACCGCTACGGGAAGCAAATGGAAGATACTTGAAGGCTCCAACGAGAATGAGAAGAACAATAGAATTCTGGATGCCAAGCGTTGTTCCAATACTTAAGAAAGCAGCACCTAAAGCCATGGAAGGCCTGAGGTAAGGTAAGAAGGCCAGATTATCGACTAACGAAGAAAGGAAAGTACCACGACGTTTTGCAACTGCATATCCAATTAAGATACCAAGCGTACCAGCAATCAAACAGCAAGAAACTGACAAGAGTATCGAGTTCCGGAAAGCAAGCCATACTTGCGGTTCAAATAAAATACCGACTAATCCGTTACCCGCATCTGTCTCTGTCCGACTGATCCAGTACTGAAGTGTCCTAGTGGAATAGTCTCCAGAACGAACACAAAGAGATTCTAATGCAAAGGTAATTAAAGGAAGAACCGAGCAGAACAAGGATAAGAAGACAAGGATAACAGCAATAGGATAGTTCCATCCACGAAGCTTGATATAAGAGACCTGACCGGATTTTCCAGTAACCGTGGTAAAGTTCTTACGCTTGCCAGTGAACCACTGATTGAGAAGAAGAATACCAACACCTAAGACAATCCTGACAATAGCAAAGATATAGGCCTGTCCGTAGAATCCTTTGTTTGTAAACTGCTTCCTATAGGTAGTGAGAACGTCTTGTCCACCGCCAAGGTACTGAGGAACAGCATAAGCAGACCTTGAAGACGAAAAGACTAAAAGGAAGGTAGAAATAATCGAAGGCATAACAATCGGAAGAGTAATCTTTCTTGTGATTTTCCAGCGGCTTGCCTTTAAAATTGTTGCTGCTTCTTCTAAGTTGGCATCCCTATTACGTAAGATACCACCGATAAGAATGTAGGCAAACGGAGCATAGTGCCTTCCTAATACAACAGCACAGGGGACGATACCATAAACCATTCCGTTTGGAACCGAAATATGGAATAAGTTATAGAGCATACCGCCAACACCAGTACCAATGCTCGGATTCTGGAAGAAGTTCTGCCAGAAGGTAGCCAAAGTCCAAGAAGGCCTGATATACGGGAAGACGAAGATACTGGAAAGGAATTTCTTTGCCTTGATATCAGTTCGAGTAATCAAGAAGGCGACAATGCCTCCATAGAGAATAGCGATAACACTCGCTAGAAGCGACATTTCCAATGAATTCAATAAAGGCTTCCAGAAATATGTTTTTGACCTCGAACTGGCAAAAACACGATTCCACCAGGCTGTCGTGAAGGAGCCTGGAATCAAGCCAAATACAATTTCACTGATGCTGACCGTAAATGTTGACTGGACAAGAGAAACCAAAGGATAAATCGTGAAAACAAGAAGAACCGCTGCAAAAATCACAAGCAGAACATTCGCAGGTACAGAAAAGTACCGGCGAACACTGTTCAAACTATGTTTGATTTTTCCTTCTTTCTTTGGCCTATGGTCGATAATTAAATCCCTATTAGCCATTTTTATCTCCTTAATGGGGAAGAAGGACGGAGAAACCTTCTCCGTCCTTCTACAGATTCAGAATCAAATACGAATTTTACTTCTTATTACCGACTATCTGGTTGATCCAGTCTTCTGTTTCGACTTTGACAGTATTGATGTATTCGCCATCTTCCCTGACAAGGTTCTGTTTATAGAAAGCAAGATCTTTCTTATCGTCTTTATTCTTAGCAATCGTATGATTGGAAGAGTAGCATCCAATGGACTTTCCCCAAGGATTAAATCCTTCTGCTGTCCTCCTGTAGTTGGTAAAGAGCCTTGCAGTATATGGACGTGGTGCCTTAGTTGTTAACTGAGCATATAAGGCATAACCAAAGCCAGAGAACGGAGCAATTGGTTTGTCTTGCCAAGCACCGACAGTGAGGTTGTCAGCAACAACAGAGCTATCACGGAGTTTAGAAAGAACGAATAATCCCATCTTTCCAGCGTTCTTTGTGTCCGAAAGACCGGCTGCTAACTTTGTATCAGAGGTATAAGACTTAATATCAGCATTAGCTAAGAATTTTCCAATCCACTCATAGGAAGCATTCTTGTAACCAGCAGAAGCAACATAGTCTTTCTTGAAATAGTCTTTATAAGCCTGAGTCCTCTTAGCAACCCAGGTGTCTTTCGTTAACCTGGTCAAGAAGTTCCTGTTAACCATTTCAGAGTTCGGGTTCTTGAAGTAAATTTTATCTTTGAATTTTGCTTCCGTAAGTTCCCAGACATTAGAGATGTTCGGAACATCTGTACCAGTGTTGTTCCAGATAAAAAGCTTATTGATATATTGATCGACAAGCGGAACAAGATCGCCTTCATCAAGGTTTGCTTTGAAGGTGTCACTGACATAGTTGGTCAGAATTTTGGTGGGACTATTACGATAAGTAGCTAACCTAGCAGAATCCTGAATTAAAACGAAGGAAGCACCACTCGAATTATCCTTGGCAGAATATTCAGTAGTAATCTTGGTATAGATTTCAGAGTCCTTCCTCTTTGTACCAGTGGATTTTGCCGGATCAAGATTGAGTGCAGGATACTTTTTGATAAAGTCTTTAACAGCATCAGCAATACGAGAAGAGTTACCGTAAGCTTTGAATGTGCCAGTCTCAGCTTTTGCTTTTTCTAATAATTCAGCATCAGTCCTTTTAGTTCCTAAGACAAACGGATCTGTAACTGTCGGTTCAGTACCTTTTCCACCGGCTGTCGTAGGAGTAGAATTAGAAGTTCCACCGCATCCAACTAATAGCGGTAAAAGTAAGAGAGTAAGACCAAAATGTTTTTTCATTGTATGAGCCTCCTTTTTAATGCTCTAAAATGATTAAACAAGAAACGCTTCAGTTTACCTGTAATCGCTTCCGT
>URQF01000003.1 GCA_900549915.1 uncultured Mollicutes bacterium
GGTGCTGAATAAAGTCACTACAAAAGTGTCTTATCTTACTCCCTGCAAGGTGTTTGGAAAAGAAGGCAACCTTTATGCTATCTCTTCCTTTAACGGGGAAAGGTATACCAAGGACTTCAAGAACTATTTCTTCGATAAGAAAGACTATGATCTGATTTATTCCTTAAGGAAGAAAGAATACTATCTTGGAGAAAGTCTTCTTTCTCTTTATGCAAAGCTTGGTCTTCCTTATCAAGGCTATTGTTTTCTGAAAGAGAAAAAGGCTCAATCTGTAGATGACATTATTTCACTTCTTCCGTTCCGAGAGAGGAAGACAGAGGAGAGCAACTATCTTTCCGTAAAAAGATTTGATCTTTTTTATTCCTATCTGCCAGAAGAAAAAGAACATCGCTACGTGTTCTCTTATCGAAGGCTGTTGAAGAACGGTGTTTTCTGCTATGCATCCAAACCGCTTTTCGAATACTCTCCTGATAATCAGATTACGATTGTCATCGATGATAAAGTCAATCGGGAAAACACATCCCTTGGCTTTCTCGATAAAAAAGGTGAGAAGCTATCTTCTTGGCCTCTTGCTTCCTATCTCATAGCAAGAGAAAGGACGCATGATTCCCTCCTTAAGGAAAAACTGGTTCAGATGGATGAACGAAGCAATAATTCTGCACTCTATGAATTCTATCGTCTTTTCCACCAAACCACTTTAAGGCAGGCATTATCGATTCTTTCTGCCGAGTATGGTCTTTCTCTTGCCTTGGATGAAAAGAGGAAAGACTTCTTCTTCTATCTTCTTTCTTATCCTTTCCTTGCAGTGGAGCGTCTGTTCCGGAACGAAGCAAGGAAAAACACAGATATTACTTCCTTAAGGCAGCTGGATGGCAAGCCAGATGCAAAAGACCGATATGAACCGAATCTTCCGTATCCTTATGTTTCTTATGGAAAGCTCTGCTACTCTTTCCGCAAGACCCGCTTTGGAAAAGCCTATCTTTGCTCCTGTAGCAGAAAAGCTGTCGAGAACAGAATCGATTATCTTTTAAAGACAATCAAACCGAATTCTGTTGAGAAATACAGCAAAAGGATTTCTCAAATCGGACTTCCGGATAACATCGTATCCCAGCTCAACCCCTTCAATCCAGATCTTAAGTCTCAGATTCCGTATAAGGATGGACTCTGTCATCTTTGCAATTCCTCTACCCCTTCCTACTATGAATGCAGGGATGAAAAAACAGATGCCCTCTATAATATCTACTTTACCTATATCCGTGCAAAAGCAAGTGAGCATGGCGTCTATTGGATTCCAACCCTGAATGAGGACTTCGATAAATACGACGATTTCCCTCTCAAGATGTTCCATCTTGATAAAAACAAAATCGAACCGATTCTGAAACCTTATATTCAGAAAGACCGGAAGTCCCTTATTTCCTTGCTGAGTTCTTTCTTCGGACCAGACTTCTTCTATTCTTCTAATTTCGGTGCTTTTTCTGCTTTCAGGTCAAGGCCGGAAGATTTAGGCAGGAATCAAAACCTTTTATCTTTGCTCGGAGGCCTTAGTACGATTGGTCCGGTTGTCTTACGTCTGTTCTATACTTATGCAAAGAGGGCAATGGCATACGGAGTCGAAAGGTCTTCTTCCTTCCTATCTTCCGATGAGACGCCGTTTGCAAGGAACATCGACTATAATCCAAAGCTTCCGCATCCTTATGTTTTCCTAGGAAGACACTATAACGCTTATGCAGACGATGCCTTTGGTAAGAACCTCGCTTTCTGCTTATGCGAAAAAGAAACCAGGCGGAAGGAGAGGAAGTATTCTTTAAAACGCTTTGACTTTAGCGTGATACCAGCCGAGTTCCGTGCCAGTGTGCTGCTCGGATTAGTCGGACTTCCCTATTCTGTGGTTCTTTCTCTGCAGAATGTCGACTTATCTCTGACAAGCGTGGATGAGCTCTTGGAACGGATTCCGTTCAAGGAGAGCATTTGCAGAAGATGCTTAAATATTACCCATTGTGCGTATCTTGACGTCTTCACCAAAGCTCTTCCGCTCAAGGAGAATTCGATGGCGGAATATACTTTTGCAGTCAATGGAAGGCTGCGGGATGGGTTTGCTTTTGTGACAAGCAACCCGCTTTCCTATCTTGTCTATCAGAAGGACCATCACTATGATTTGTCGAGTGATTATGATCCTCTTCTTCCTTGCTTGAATAGGCTAGATGATGCTGTTCCGGAAGCCGTCTTTTCCTTCTTTGTTCCTGGAGAAGACAAACTGAAGGACTATCTCTATGATTATCAGAAGAAAGCACTCGGCAATGCTGAAATCAGCGCTTATGCTTCCGGTATTATTCTTGACACTTATAAGCGCGATAATAAATGTATTCTTAAGTTTATTAACTCAATATCGGAAACAAACTACAGAGACAATCTTATAAATTGTTTTCCGGATGTTTCCAATATCCGGCCAGAGATTCAAGAAAATGTATTCCAGAGCAGGATTGGTTTCTTCACCTTCCTCTACGAGAAGCTTGTTCTGAAGTATGTGGAAAAAGAGAAACGGATAGGTAGATAGTATGAAATATTCCTACGAATTATTTGTAACGGATCAGCAGGCCTGCGATGATACGAAATACGCGTATCTTCTTTCTGGTGCTTTCTATGATTGCTATACCGATGATTTTGAACACTTTTATAGGCCGCTTAGCAACAAAGAAAGCTTGCTTGCAAGAAGGGAATTCTATCAGACTTATCTGAAGAAAGCTCCCTATCCTGTTTTCAATAATTCCTATCAGATTACGAATGGACAGAGTGTTCCTGCTCAAGTATTGTTCCAGGTTCTTGGTCTTCCTATCCAAGTAAGGACGAAACCCGGAAAAGAGAACAACGTAGTTCCTCTTACCTGTGATGAGATTCTCAGCCGGATTACCTTTGATCCTCTTCTTTCTGTGGATAGGAGAGAAGGATTATCCAAAGGGGACTTCCACGAACTCTTTACCAATGATTTTGCTTTGATTGAAGGAAGGAACTATCTGATTAGCAAAGGAATTTTCTGCCAGAATCCAGAACTGATTTATGATCCGGAAACACGTCCTTATCCGTATTATCCAATCCATATCTTAGAGGACCGGATTCCAAAGAAGTATCTTCAGGAAAAAGAAACGGGAGCCAAGCTTTTCAGGGACTTTGTTTCTTTTAAGGCTCTTCCTCTCCGGAATGCAGAAGACTATCAGAAATACTATGCTCCCTTGGATCATAGGTCTTTAGAAGAGATGGCACAGCTTGCCTTTCATGTCGATTCGGATAATACCCCAGACGCGGAATACGAAAGAAATAGTGCTCTTCGCCGCTATTTTGCGGGTCTGATGGGGCGCATCAGGAATGACTATTTCCGTAGGTATTTCCTGAACAGCAATATCTGTGGTTTCACGTCTCTTGATCAGGACCTTGGATTTGACTTCACCTCCGGTAAGCATAGGGCGGTTGGATTGAACTTCACAAGGTATGCTGGTGAGAATAAACGTATCCTTCATACGGAAAACGGAAAAGTGAGGGAAGAATTCCTCCCTGTTTCCTATTCTTTCAGGAAAAAGGACAAGAAGTTGATTGGACAGCAGTTTGATTTTGTTTTTTCCTACAGGGAAAAACACAAGGACCTTGAATTTATCCCTGCCTATTTCCTTAAGAGGATGGGAAGGCCATATGCATGCTATCCGTTTGTAAAATACTTTGATTTCTCAAGCGGAGACCGAGAGAGCTTCCTCTCTTTGCTTCCTTTTAAGGACCATATTCTGACAGTGGAGGACTTTGGATATCCAAAACCTTACCTAGGAGAATACGGACGTCTTTTCTTTGATTTCGTTGAATGCGAGGAAGAAAAGAATTTCTATCATCAGAATAAGAGGAGGAAGGCGGGTCTATCTTTCTTCGACCTCACTACGGAGGAGGGAGGAATGGATTTTGCACTCCACTATGATTCCAATAACAAGGATGTCCTTGCTCTTGTTTCCGGAGATTATGCTTTTTACAGAAAGAACCAGCAGAAGATTTTCGATGAGCTTTGGTATCCATCCTGGGAAGACTATATTTCAAGTCATATCAGCAAGGATGAAAAGATTACGCCTATTACGGAAATCTTCCATGAGAGGAACAAAGGACGCACGTTTTTAGAGGCTTTTACCGTTCTAAAACTTCCAGAGGCCGATAAAGATATTCTTCTCAAAGGCATCTATTACCGAATCAAGGATAGGTTCCTAGGGAGTCTAAAGCACGAGAATTATCAGGAGGATTTCGTATCGAAGCCAATCGAACCTGTTGAAATTCAGACCGATGATAAAGAATATCCCTATCTCCGTGCCTATCCTTTTGGTCTTGCTTATTCCAGAGATGGATTCCACTATGAAATCGATGGTAATCTAGCGGAGAGGTTCTCTTACTTTAAAAAGCAAGAGTCTTCTCTTCTCTTTGGTATGGCCATTTCTTCTTATACGGGCGACAGCTATCGATATGGACGTTGTCTCTTTGTTGATAAGCTAGACAGGCTTTTGAAGGATGAAGTCAAGACGATTACGGATGGTCTCTATGATAAGCATTCTTCTTATCTTTATCCTATCTTAGCCAATGATTCTTCTCTTCTTTCTTCCGTAAGGCAATGCTTGGCTAGCAAAGACGGCTACTTGTTATTTTCCAATGCATATGCAAACCGATATGGGTTTGGAATCCATCTTGACAAGATTCGTGATGAGGATAAGAAAAGGTTTGACTCCTATCATGCAAAGAGGTCTTCTAGGAATCTTGATGCCTTTTTGGATAATCAGTACTGGACTAGAATCAGGGACGAAATCAATCAAACTGGTTTTCTTCCTCCGCTCTCACAGGAAAGGGACCTGAATCTCTGCTATGTCCCGTTCTGGAAGAACATTTCCGCTGCCTTGCAGAGGAAATACTGGAGACGTGCTAGGGGATTTACTTTCGATCAAGGATATCTGGGTTCGCTAGAATTTGATGGGCATCAAGTTGCTATCGGAACCCGGTTCTTTGCGTTTAAGAGGCCAGATGGCGGATATGCCATTCCTAGAAAAGATAAAGAGGCAGTTGAGTTCTCAGCTCGAATTCTGAAGAAACGTTTCTCTTCTTATGCTTCAAAGAAAGAACAATCGAATAGGTTCCTTCTCTCTGCTTTAGGTCTGCCTCTTATCAGGGATGAACCAAGGAAAGACTTCGATGAGTTTGTTTCTAATATCCGCTATGAGGACAGGAATGCAGACACGAGCGATTATCCGACCTATTTTTCTGCCTTTGTCTGTCGAAGAAGCACATTGGATTCCCTTCCTTTCACAACGGAGGCAAATCGTCGCCTTGCCCATAGGGGAAGGTTTATTCTTTATCCTCCTCTTGCGGAAAGTCTTCGGAATTATCTCAATCGGTTTCGTCAAGAAACAAATCCGTATGACTGGGTCTGTATCGAGAATCCAACGGGTGTTGTGAAAGATTTCTTCCTCCCAGATGATGTTTCGATGCAGAGGCTGATTGATAACTTCAGGAAAAAAAGCAGCTATGATTCGGATAGTGCCTTTTTCTATAAAGAGCTTTTGCTTTACCTCTATCATGTCTGTCCTGATATTCTAATCCAGATAGCAAATAGCAGGGGCAAGGAACAGAATCTTTCCAGTACGGAGCTCAGTGCACTTCTCCAAGGATTCCCAAGGAAGAAACCAAGCTTTGTGACTTTGAAGACAGAGCGTGCTTTCCTGAAAGACTTTACGGAAGCTCTTCTGATACGTATTAGGTGGACTGTATCCGATGAAGCCATTAAAGAAAAACACGAAAAATAGTTGAAGAAGAAATAAACCAACTTCATCAGACATAGAATGAGATTGAATAAAAAACAGGGCTCTTTCTGAACCCTGTTTTCTGCTTTTTATTTCCTGTCTTTCCGAAAGAAAACGTAGTTACCAAGAGCAAGAAAGCTAGAAGCGAGAAGAAGGTTGACGATGACGGTCTTTGTTAAAAGCGGTGCTGTTCGTCCAAAAACAATCTGGTATTGTATTTGTCCGTTGACTAGTATGGCACGCTGGACCTGATCGTAATCGCTTGTGTTTCCGAATACTGAGGTAATCCTGTTCCTGGTTCCTCCTCCGAAGGCACTGTTTTGATAAGTAGGGAAGAATTCAAGGAAAGGATAGACGTTCCAAGGAGTCGTTGCGTTATAAGAGTAATTATGGATACTGACAACTCCGTTTACGATGCTTGTGAACCTTGTTCCGATGAGGAAGACGCCAACTGGAATCAAGAAACCGGCACGGCTCTTGACCCTGTACGCGACGGACATCCTTAAGGAGAACCTAAAGAGAAGGATTAGGAAGAAAGCAAAGCAGATGAGGGGCAGACTTCCTGTTGGTTTCCTTGTGTTTGGATAGTAGTTCTCCGCATAAGGGAAGGCGTATCCCATAATCAGGACGATGAGCATCCTGATGATGTACCTTCCAAGGAAGAGGAGGAAGGAGAAGAGGATTCCGCTCCAGTAAATCAAAGTGCGTGACTTTCCCGCTAAGCACCTGTTCCGGAATGTATGGTTGCTCCAATCGGTTGTGACGAAGAAATAGAGAAGTAGCAAGGTGATGAGCCAATACATATTCGATGGAGATAAGAACCTTGTGAACCTGGAACGTCTTGAGAATAATTCGGTATATTCCACTGTTGTGCCTTGTCTTTTGTAAGCGTTGATGGCCTTTACGTTCCTTGAACCAATTCCAATGGTAGCAAGGAGTACAAGTCCAATCCTGACAATCCTGACAATCCAGATGGCTTTCGTCTTCTTCAGACGGAAGAGGTATGTTCTCAGTAAGTCTTTCATTTCCTGTCTCCTATCAAGCGGAGGAAGTGGTCTTCCAAGCCGTTTTCCTTGCTTTCGAATCTTGTCAGAAGAAGCTGGTTCTGAATCAAGAGATTCAGAAACTCGGTCTGGTCATTGACGTTATAGATATCTAAAGCATCGCTAGTCTCAGTGACGGAATATCCTTTGTCCAGCCTGAGCTGCCTTGCTTTCTTATTATCATTGGTGCTGATAAGGTACCGATGATGGGAGGAGTTCTCAAGACTGGTGGCTGAGATTTTTTCAAGTAGCTGTCCTTTATCAATAAAGAGATAGGAAGTCGCGAATTTGGATAGTTCCGATAGGATATGAGAAGAGATGATCCTTGTTGTCTTCTGCTCTTTGTTCCTTTTCAATAAAAGCTCACGAATCTGACGGATGCCTTCTGGATCAAGTCCGTTGGTCGGCTCATCTAAAATCATAAGCTCCGGTTTTGATATCCTGGCTATTGCGATGCCAAGACGCTGCTTCCTTCCTAAGGAATAGTTTCCGGCAGCTCTTGGAGAGTTATACCTTCTGCCTAATCCGACATATTCCATCTGACGCTGGATGTATCCAGATTTGTCGGCATCTTGCCTTCCATGAAGGATGCATGCTGCCATCAGATTGTCTTTTCCGGTCCTAGAGTTGTAGATGGCAGGATGCTCGATCCTTGCCGAGACTCTGCCAAGGTTCTTACTCAGATTTGTTTCTCCGAAAAGAGTGAAACTGCCTTCGGATGGCTTTGCAATGCCGGTAAGCAAACGAATCAGGGTTGTCTTGCCCGCTCCGTTTTTTCCAACCAATCCAACAATTTCACCTTTTTCGACGGAGAATGTTGCATTGCGGAGAACCCACTTACGGCCATAGCACTTTCCAAGCTTCTGTGTCTGGACAATTGCTTCCATATCTGTGCCTCGCTTTCTTTAAATTATAGCATATCAATACTTTTTCCATTATCTGTTTCCATTGCTTTGTGCTTTCGCTGCTCTAAGCAAAGAAAAAGGCTCCTTTTGTAATGAGCCTTTTCAATCGTGTTTAGTTCCTAAGTTCGGTATAGGAGTGCCTGTAATAATCGCAGGCGTTTCGGATTTCGTTTTCATAAGTATGGTTGTGTTTATCATAAACACCGACCACTGTGAATCCGGCTTTCTTAGCCGTTAAGATAGCAGGAAGAATATCTTCGAAAACCAGGGTTTCTTCTACTTTCGCATGCCTTTTCTCAGCTAGCCTTAGATAGATCTTAGGCTCGGATTTTTTGGAATTGATGTCATTGACGTTCCTAGCAAAATCAAAGTAACCTTCCCTCTGGTTCCGAATCAGACACGGCCTATAGAGTTCTCTTTTGTTTGTGGTTGCCAAGGAGAGTATGTATTCTTTGTCCTTAAGCTGTTTCAGGAACTCTTTCACATTTGGCTTAGCCAGGATTTCCTTTTCGTAAGCCTGTCTTGACCAGTCTAGCCAGAGAGACGCAATCTCTTCTGGGGTTTCTGTCAAATGAAATCTATTTTTGGTATAAACTGCCCTTTCCATGAAGGAAAGGTGAGAAATGCATTCTACATAATCGGCGGGCATTTTCCTGTTATGGAGGGCAAAGAACCGGTTGTCAATGTCACCCCACATTCCAAGGGAATCGACAAGGGTTCCATCCCTATCGAAGATAACTGCTTTTTTGTTTTTGAATAATTCTGTTTTTTGCATACGATAATTATAGTGATTTTCATCAATTTTCTGTATTTCTTCTTAAGATATTTGGTTTTCGTTTTATAATCTAATTGTTATGAACTACGTTTTCTTTGATATTGAGTGTGCAAACTGCATCCATGGTGAAGGAAAAATCTGCTCTTTCGGTTTTGTGAAAACCGATGAGAACTTCAATGTTATTCAGGAACACGACCTATTAAGGAACCCAGATGCTCCTTTCCTTCTTGGAAATGCCAAGACAGGAAAAGGAATTACTCTCGCTTATCCTCTGTTCCGTTTCCGGGAATCTCCGATTTTTCCGCATTACTATAAGCAGATCCGTAAGCTTTTGACGGATCCAGATACTCTTTGCTTTGGTTTTGCTGTGAACCAGGATGCTTCCTTTATTTCCTATTCCTGTGCTCGTTATCATCTTCCTTACATTGATTTTAAGTTCTTCGACATCCAGGAATTTGAAAAGCGGTTATTCCATCGTAAGAACGCGAGCGGATTGCAGTCTCTGATTGAGCAATACGGAGAAGGTGCTTTTACCTATCACCGATCCGAAGATGATGCTTTGAGGACGAGGGAAGTCTTTAAACATAGGGTTAAGAACCTAGGTCAGACAGTAGAACAGATCTGGAATCGATATCCGGAATGTATCAATGATACAAGGACTCTGAATGCTCATATCCTGGAACAGAAAAAAGCACGTCTAGCAAAACAAAGAAGGATCCTACGGATGAATAATTTCTATTCTTTGCCTTCGCCGAATGCAAACATTAACTGCTATTCCAAGCTCCTGTGGGGAAAGAAGTTCTTTTTTACCACAAAAGTTTTGAAGAATCAGAAATGCAGGGACATCCTTTTCCAGAAGAGAGACAGGTTCTTCAAGAAAGGTGGTATCTTGGTTAAAGATTATCCAGACGCCGATTATGTTGTGCTTCATTCAAGTGCAGATAAGGAACGGGCACAGAACGAACATCCAGAAGCCACATTTATAACTTTTGACGAAATAAGGAAAGAGATAGGATAAGGCATAATATCCACCATTTGTTCTTTTCTATTTTGCCTCGAATAAGAGAATTATTCTGAAAAACAATTTAATTTATTGCCTTGTTGCGATAAAATACTACCAAGACAGTGAATTAAAAAATAGGATACTGTCTTTGGATTCAGCGTGATTTCGATGCCTTTACTGGTTGATATTTTTTCTTTAAAGGTATTGTAATCGCTTTCAATTCCATTTATAATTTAATTGCAAGGAAAAATCTTATGGCTACATTCAAAATCAAAGTTACCAATATCGGCGGTCTTACTTCTCGTTCCAGCGCAGAATTAGTCGAAGAGGCTAATCACCATAAATGCGAAGTCATCAGGAAATTAGAGGATGGCGAAGAATGTGATCTGAAATCTATCAGGAATGTCTTCGGCGTTCATCCAATTCAGCAGGGTGAGATGCTCACCATTGTCTGCACTGGTGATGACGAAAAAGAAGCTGTTGAAGGATTCCAGCGTCTTTCTGAACAGTACAGCTTCTAATACACTGACTTCCATTGGCCAAGTGGAATAGATGATTCGGTGCCGGTCAGGGATGTTGACGGGAAGAGATGAGAAGATATGAGATGGGTTGATACGATACGATGTGAGCCTAGATGTTTTCTGTTACGAGCTGTAGACGAGGTCTAGATTAACCCCCTACTTTTGTTTCGACGGAGGAATATGGGAAGTACCCTTTCGAATCCGATGACGCATTGGTTGGCGCGCTAACCTCACCTTCATCTTAATCAAAATAAAGGGAAGCCGACGGGCTTCCCTTTTTATTTAGTTTTCTAATAACGGACTGAATAGATTATTGATTACCTGGTAGTTCTTCTGTTTGAACGGATACCTTCCTTTGATCGCATAGTAAGTGTGATTGCTGAACTGGATGTTCAAGAAGAACTTGAGGGAATAATCGTTCTGCTTATCCTCATACAGGAAGGCACGGAACTCATCATCATCGATGCTCTTTATTGGATTTAATTCCTCTTGGAGCTGCTTGATTTCCTCTTGAGAAAGGGGACGCTTTCCATTTTTGTTGTCTAAGATCCAGTTCTTTCCTTGGACCTCAATTTTTAAGAAATCAATGGTTTCTACGGAATTCGGATTCCGTTTCCAGAAATCAATAGAACTAATCTGCGGCATTTCCATCCTCTGTTTCGAAGAATTGATCAAAGATCCTTGGGAGGATTTTGAAATAAGGCGGGAAACGATTTGTGCCAGTAAAGGTCTTGCCTGGCAGGACGGCGAGTGAGAAGCTAAGGCGGATCTCGTATTTCTCATTTCCGCTTGGAAGCAAGAGTCCAAGAAGTTCTTTGTCCCAGTCTAGGATATATAGCTTTCGGAAGAGAAGGGTCTTAAGTTCTGGATAAATGGATGCAATGTTCCTTGGTTCATAAGGTTGCCTCCTTCCGTTCTTGTCGATGGTAGAGGCTTTTAACCAAACCTTATCATCACTCTCCTTATGGATCGTAATCTGTTTGGTGAAGCCTTCTTTATCGGTATGGGTGAAGAAAAAGTCGGTGAGATTGTTTTCGTATTCCTCTAAGGCTTTACCATCATCGACTCCGAAATCCTTATGACAATCTAAGCATTCAAAGCCATGGGTTCCAAGTTTCTTGTCCCTGAATGGCTGAGTGTTGTCTTTTCCACAACGCGGGCATATTTCGTTCATAATTGATCCTCCTTTTTCCTATGACAGCTTTCTAAGAGCTGATTGGTTTCCTCTTCGGTTAATAGGCGTGTTTCTTTCCTAGGCAGATCTTTCAGCTCAATCGGACCGAAACGGACACGCTCTAATTCGGTCACATCATAATTATAGTGCCCGAAAATACGTTTGACTTCATGGTACTTACCTTCGTGTACCGTCAGGTAAGCATGGTAATCATCGATGATTTCCAGCTTGCTCGGTGCTGCGATTTCTCCTCTGCCGATATCAATCTCTCGGTTGAATAAATCCGGCAATGTCGGTCTTAGAAGATGGTTTACCGTAACATAGTAGGTCTTTTCGACTCCGGTCTTTGGGGAGGATAGTCTTGCGTTTAAGACTCCGTTATCGGTAAGCAGCAATAATCCAGTGGTATCCTGGTCTAATCTTCCGACCATTCTCAGTCTTTTCCGGTATTGCTCTGGAATCAGGTTCCTGACAGAAGGATAGTTTTCATCAATCCTTGAGCACCTGTATCCTTTTGGCTTGTGTATCCTAAGCACCATAAAAGGAACGTTCGGAATCTCGAGTCCGTTGACTTCAATCCGATCGTTTCCGCTTATTTCTGTATCGTATTTTGAGACAAGGACTCCATTGACTTTGACTTCCCTGTTCCGGAGGTATTTCTTAACGGATCTTCTTGAACCGTATCCATTGATGGAGAGGAACCGATCTAATCTCATATTGTTGATTTCTTTCTTTGAATTAATTCTTTGGCCTGTGGGATGACTAGAATGATGGAAATGAAGAACCTAGTAAGGGGAACGCAGATCCTAGTTATGATCTGGGCTGTTTTGGAGATATCGGAGGCGAAGGCGTCTCCTTTCAGCTGGAATCCGAAGCTAAAGATAAAACCTGCTAGGAGAATTGCGGCTTTCCTTGCCAGCTGTTCTGGCTTTGCCTCTGTTCTTTCCTTGGCTAGGTATCCGGTTGTACTTCCGACTCCCCTTGCGATAAGGAGGAAGATAGAATAAACAATCATTCCTTTTAGTCCGGTATACACACCTTCACGCCTTATGTTTCCTAATGGAATCAATGTGGAAGATAGATAGAAGAGACTGGTTGTACCAAGTCCAAGATAACTAAAGAAAAAGAAACCAATCGTAAAGAACCCGAGAAGAATATATTTTCCTGACTTTTCTGTTTCTCCGAAAGTTGGTTCTTTGACAAACCTTAGTGCAAGACAGAGAGAAAAGAAAACAACGAATAGGATCAGGGAATTGATTAGCTCTTTCTTGTCTTTTTTCTCAGAGAAGAACTTTATGATTGTGATTCCGAGAAGCGGGATGGTAAAGACACCAATTCCGATTGTGATAGCAAAGTGGAAATTATCGTTTAGATAAGTGAAGGGAACTGCGAAAATCAAAAGAGAAGAAATGGCTCCACCGAGATAATAGGTCCAATTGCTCTTTAGGTAGTGGAGTTCTTTGTGCTTTGCACCAGTATCGACTCTCAGTTCTGTTTTCCTGTCTTCTTTAAAGGTATCCACGTCCCTGAAAGGGAGGATGGCAAAGACATAGATCATCCTTCCTTTGAGAAACAGGAGAATATAGTCTCCGATGGTTTTCTTTTCTGTATTATTCATTTGTTCTATTATATCGGATTTTCTTACTTTTGACTTTCTCGTCCTTTATTCTTTTCTTATTTCTGCTGGAAAGCCCTTTTCTATTCTTCTTCGTAAGGTAAAGGATAACGCTTGTTCAAATCGGCGACTTCTTTTTTAACCTGATCTTGGATAGAAAGAGAGTCTGGATTCTTCAAAATGAGTCCGATGAGATGACCGACTTTATCAAAGTCATCCTCTTTGTATCCACGGGTTGTCCTTGCCGGAGTTCCAAGACGTAATCCAGAAGCATAAGCAGGCTTTTCTTTATCTCCGGGGATTGCATTCTTGTTCGTGGTGATATTGACTTCTTCTAGTAGCCTCTGTGCTTTTAATCCGGTAAGATGACAGGTTCCCCTGACATCCACCAAGATCAGATGATTATCGGTTCCACCGGTAATCAAGGAAAATCCTTCTCTCTTAAGGGATGAAGCTAAAGCTTTTGCGTTTTTGAGAATCTGATGGGTATATTCTTTGAATTCTGGTTTCAGATCCTCTCCGAAGCAGACCGCTTTGGCTAGAATTGTGTTTTCCAAAGGACCGCCTTGCCTTCGTGGAAACACGGCTTTATCGATTTTCCTTCCTAACTCTGCATCCTTAGAAAGAATGAGTCCTCCACGAGGACCTCTGAGTGTTTTGTGAGTTGTTGAAGTGACAACATCTGCATAGGGAAGAGGGGAAGGATGATCGCCAGTTGCGACAAGGCCTGCAATGTGTGCCCTATCCACAAGGAGCAAAGCATTGACTTCATCCGCAATTGCCCGGAATTCCTTGAAATCGATGAATCGAGGATAGGCACTTGCTCCGCAGATAATCAGCTTCGGAGAAACTTCTTTGGCGATTCTTCGTACTTCATCGTAATCGATGAGACCTGTTTTCTCATTCACGCCATAGGAAAAAGAAGTGTATTCTTTACCAGAAAAATTGAATCGGTATCCGTGACTAAGATGGCCTCCGGCATCGAGTGCCATGCCTAGAATCTTATCTCCGGAATTTAATAGAGCACTATAGGCTTCCCTGTTTGCTTGTGTTCCGCTGTGTGGCTGAACGTTTGCATAGGCACAGTGAAACAGTTCCTTGGCTCGGTTTATGGCAAGCCTTTCTCCTTTATCGATATACTGGCAGCCACCATAGTATCTTTTTCCTGGGTAACCTTCTGCGTACTTGTTGGTGAAGATAGAACCATTTGCTTCTCTTACTGCATTGGATACATAGTTTTCGCTAGCAATTAGTTCAATGTTTTCTTCCTGACGTTTTCTTTCGCAAAGAAGAGCTTCATAAGCTTCTTTATCCTGCCTTAATTCTTTATTATCAATCATCTGTGTATACTCCTTCTTTGTTCATTAGTTTATCATAGAAGGCAGAAGTTATAAGAAAGAGGATAGAATTAAATGATTAAGAATATCGGAAAAGAACTCTGGAACAGAAGGAAAAACAAACAGGCTTATCCTTGTTATCTTCTTTTTGCCTTTTCTGTTTACTTTCTTTTTTCCTATTTTCTTCCTTTTTCGTATTCTTATGGAAAAGGACATTTGCAGGATATATCCGGATTCTCTATGTTTACCTTCCGGCAAGTCGAAGGATATCTAGCAAGGACTGCGAATAGGAGGCTTATCTCTTATGTGGCAGCAGGTCTTATCCTCTTTGTTTCTGTGTTAGCGGTGTTATCCAAGATAGAAATCAAGAAACGCGCGAAGATCCTTCTTGTTCTTCTCTTTCTCGTTCTGATGGCTGGTCAGATTGGAAGGATTACGGAGAGGAATGCCTTTGGAAATACGAATGTCTATCCTCATTTCAATAGGATTATCCAGATAATCCTCTCCTCGCTTGTCTTTGTCTCCTATCTGGTTTGGGTTATTCTTCTAAAGAAAGGCAGAAAAGAGTAGTTATATATCTTCCTGCTCTATCTGAATTTACTTTCTGAAATAGAAAGTTGCCTTGCCTTTTCCTTCTTTACCGATAACACCTTCTTGAACCAATGCCTTTAACGCATTTTCAACCGATGTTTTCCCGATGGACGGAACTCGTTCCATAATATCGCTCTTTGTAAACTTGCCGATTGTGTTGTTGACAGCATTTCTTACCAGATCAAGAGAGGAAATATTTCCTTCGACCATAGCTACTCTTTCCTCGAAATCTCTGTATGCTGCCAATACCGTTCCGAGAATATATTTTATGAACGGAGTTATATCGTTACCCTCGGCATTCCAATTTATATCGCTTTTTTCTAACGCTTCGTAATAACTTGCTTTCGTTTTTTCTATTTTACTCTCTAAACTGACGTATTTGCCGACGACGTATCCGGCGCGATATAAGAGTAACGTAGTGAGCAATCTCGACATTCTTCCGTTACCGTCGTTAAACGGGTGAATACACAAAAAGTCTATAATAAATGCAGGAATAAGAATAAGCGGATCGATCTCGTAACTATCTATTTCCCGATTAAAACTTTCGCATATTGCCTCTATAGCCATCGGCGTTTCAAACGGATTCAACGGCATAAATCGCACTATTTGCTCGCCGTTCTCTTTGACTTCCGCTATATAATTTTGCGTATTCTTAAATCTTCCGCCTATTCCTCGCTGTGAATAGCGATACAATACTTGGTGCAACTGCAAAATATACGACGATTTAATCGGTATATACTCGTAACTTTCGTGTATTAAAGCCAAAGCATCACGATAACCGGAAATCTCTTCTTCGTCACGGTTTCTCGGAGTGGTTTTTTGATCGCAGAGTTGTTTAATTCTTGTCGCGGTAGTAACAATGCCTTCAATTTTATTCGATGCTTCCGTGCTTTGTATCTTTGCGATTTCCACAAGTTTATCGAGAGTTGCGGGTTTTTGTTTTAAGAATAATGTTTTCTTACCCTTATATTCATGAATCTGTGCAACAAGCCCGAGAACCTCGTTATCCCACTTAATCGATTTTAATTTACCGTAATTGAATTCTCTCATACGCCTAACCTCCAAACTATTAGCCCAATAATACCATATGTTTGGACGATTGCCAACACGTTTGGGCGAATATTCGCCTATTTCCGTTTTGAATTAGGCGATTTATGTTGATTTTAGGCGAATGCACTAAATTGTGATCTTATTTTGCCCGACCACAATGTCTTTCTCTTTTTTTGCGTATCAGAAAAAGTCTTGCCGTCAAGTTAAAAAATATGGCTTAAAACTCAAAAGCATATAACTGCAACGACAATATTTTTTCAAGGTAATATCTATCGTTTTAATGTTATCCATAAATCTTTATGCCGTACTTTAATATCTCTTGTACAAGCGTTGGGTTATTATTTAACTGCCCTATATCCAGTAAATCCACTTTTTTCTTCAATTTTTCTCGTAGAAGTTCTATAAGTTCAAAGAATTTCACTCCATCTATTGGTATTGCAACAAGTAAATCGACATCGCTTCTTTCCGTTGCTTTGCCTTTGGCATAAGATCCGAATAGATAGCAGTATTCCACCGAATAATCCTTGAATATTTCGCCACATATTTTCTTTATTTGGTCTGTGGTTAATATCCCGTGGTTCTCGTCAATTAAAGCCGCTTTTTGTAGCGCCTCAACAACATACTTATACTTTAAGGATGATTTATCGATTTTCCCTGCCTCGTAATTCACATACGTTCTTCTAGTGACACCTAATAATTTTGCCGCTTCTTCTTGCGTTAAATTGTTTTTTAACCGAATGTCCTTTAAGCTCATTTTTACTCTCCTCACGGACATTATCCTATTTTTCTCATTAGATGCCAAGCTGTGTGTGAAAGTTTTTCTCATTTTTCAGAATCATAATGTGAAAGTTTTTCTCGTCTTAATTTTTACAAGTGAGAAATTTATATTATGATGATTCCACGTTCATTATATGCGCTATCAGTCGAGCCTTCGTTTCGAATTGCTCGATCAAGTGCCATAACCGCTATCACCGCTCCGTCTATTCTCTCAGTGGCCTTTTCTTTGTCCATCTTGATGTTTCCTGCCGGGTCGGTTCGGACATACACGTTATCTATCATCCATCGGAGCGGAACATTCCCGCAGTGCGCTATCTTCTGCTCCATATAGGACCGGATAGAACGATTTGTCGTGCTTTCGTCCTTCTATGATGTCCTTGGCTTTGGAATGGACTATCCAACAAATCGAGTTGCGATCCGCCCGGCTGTCGCTATCAAGAAGAAAAGCGGTTGCTTTCGTGCGTCACCGGAGCCGTGTAGCATTACGTCGTATAATGCTCGGTTTGGCTGTGCGTGTAGCTCATCGAATATAACTCCGTGAACATTGAGTCCGTGTTTGGTATAGAACTCTGCCGAAAGCACCTGATAGAACGAGTTAAGCGGTAAATACACAATCCGCTTTTGCGAGACTATCGGTTTGATTCGCTTTTTCTCGACTCGTCTTTGGGCATGATAGGGAAATACGTCTCGTCCAGATAGATCCTGCCTGACAGAAGAATACCCTTCTAGCTGTCCGAAAGTACGGCAAATACCTTGGAAATCCAGTATTTTCCGGTTGTTTTCGCGTTTCTGTTGTCTCTGGCGGAACTGGAAAGGGAATGGAACTCGAAGAGGTGCAGCATGTATTCAATCCATTCGGATACGGGAATCTTGTGTGCATCAAACACAGTTCCGGTTAGCGGGGAGAACACTCTTTCGCAGTCAAGGCAACGGTATCTTCTTGTTCCATTGCTGAAATAACCCGATTTCTTGAAATGAGTCCCTCCGCAGTGAGGACAACAGCATTCGATTGAAAGTCCGTTGACAAGGCTGAGTTCGGCCGGAGAAGGCTTTCTGTGCTTTGCAGCGTACCATTCGTATTTCGTATCATCGTAAAAGGACTCAAAATTCGGAAGGTTGTCTTTCGGAAAGCTGTTGTTGTTCTCGGTTTTCATATGTGGTGGTTCGGGATTCGGTGAGTCGACAAGACGGAACCACCACAGTTCTTAGCATCTTGTCGACTCACCGAATTACCTTAGTTTTCGGTCATATCTGACCGATGGTAATTATATCATCAGACCCCATTCATCAGGTCACCTGTGCAAACCGAGGCTTTTATCTAAAGATGGTGTGAATTTTTGAAGATCTCTTGAAAAGACAGCAAGCGTAAAAAATAACGACGTATAACAAAAACGGCGTCGGAGGCGGATCATATCCGTGTCCGATGCCGCTTTTCCTTTATTCCTTACCGCCTCTCTTTCCTTCCCTGACCTAGTCCGGGACCTTGTCCGGCCACGGAAGACAGTCCGAATACGCGAAGCCTTCCTTCTTCTTATGGGGAAGCAGCCACTGCATATAGGTCCAGACGTCGAGTCCGTTGTGGATGGCAGTCTTCGCAGGCGAATCCATCGCACAGCTCACATCCCCGCCCTTCCTTGTTTTGGCGAAGAGCCGGTTCTTCCTTTTCAGCCATTCAGAGAAGAAAGCCAAGGCCGCCGGGATCCTCATGACGGTCATAAGGACGGCGAGGCTGAACCAGGCCGATCCCGAGAAATACATCGCCTATGTCCTCACACAGCTTGGGAAGACCGGCTAGGAAGATATCGACAGACTTCTTCCGTGGTCCGAAAGCCTTCCGAAAAAGGTGAGGCCATCGAAATACGAGGTACCGAAGAGCAT
The DNA here is from genome assembly GCA_900549915.1 of uncultured Mollicutes bacterium. Taxonomy (GTDB): domain Bacteria; phylum Bacillota_I; class Bacilli_A; order RFN20; family CAG-288; genus Enterosoma. The sequence goes on from URQF01000003.1 coordinate 18,480, forward strand.
CGTGGATAGTATAAAGAAAGACAAATACGAATAAAAGGAAACCGAAATAACGGAAAAAGCTGCCGGAGCGCCATGATTCCATCAACTTGGGACACAGGCAGACCTCGGCAGCTTTTCCTTTTATGGCCTAGGAAGGGAAATCACGCTCTCTTTCAAAGTGAATTTATGGCTTTGATTTATAACCCCAAACGACCGGACAGTCAGAAGGATTCCAACCATAAACCCATCCTTCTGGCTGTTTTTCAGCCGCACAGTATATCGTCAACGATTCACAGCCTTCGAATGCATAAAAACCGATTGAAGTGACTCCTTCAGGAATCACGACGCTTGTCAGCGATGAGCAGCCTTGGAATGCACCCTCGCCGATTGAAGTGACACCTTCGGGAATCACGACGCTTGTCAGCGATGTGCAGCCTCTGAATGCATAATAGCCGATTGAAGTGACACTATCCGGTATTGTAACACTTGTCAACGATTCGCAGCCAGAGAATGCATATCCACCGATTGAAGTGACTCCTTTGGGAATCATGACGTTTGTCAGCGATTTACAGCCTTCGAATGCACTATCGCCGATTGAAGTGACGCTGTCAGGAATCACGACGCTTGTAAGCGATTTGCATCCGTAGAATGCATAATAGCCGATTGAATTGACACTGTCCGGTATTGTAACGCTTGTCAGCGATGAGCATCCTCTGAATGCCGAATCGCCGATGACAGAAGTGCCGTCCGGTATTTTAATGGAGTCAAGGGATGAACATAGCAAAAAAGCTCGGTCCCCAATCACGTTTATGTTATCGGGGAGATTGATTTGTTTTAATGCAGTACAGTTTGCAAAACCATTATCCGCAATCTGAGTTACCATTTTGCCATGATGCGTTTCTGGAATTGTCAGAGATTCTAAGAATTTGTTAGTGCCAACAGCAATTGACAATGTTCCATCAGGCAATGGATAATACCGATAATTTTCCGATTCAACAGATTCAGTATTGATCGTAGTATTAGTGCTATCTTTGATAGGAGTAGTGCCATCATTTGCGTTAGTGCAGCCGCTTATTAAGAATGCGGATAATAACGTCAAACCGATTTTCTTTTTGTTTTTCATAAATTTCCTTTCCGATAGCGAAACTGGCATCGAATCATATTTAGGAAGCCATCCATATCTTCCATCATTTCATCTTTTCTATCAACAATGGCTTTTACGACATATTCAGTAACATCATGCACAAATATATTTCTGATCTTCCTTATGGAACATTGATTGTACGCTTTTTTTCCTCCCCTGAATATGAGTAAAATAATACTCGCCACTACATTTCAAGGATATAATTACCTTTTTTATTTTAACCGATTTAGGGTAGAAGGTCCATACTCGACTAATAGTCGATGTACCATGTGTCACTCACGAGCCTTTTTAAAACCGGTTGAAATGGCCAAAGGTATATATCAGAAACGAAATCATCTATCTTTCCCACATCATCACAGCAAACAAACATTGTCACAAACGACATTGACAAGCTTCCATCCGTATCTTCCGTAGCTGTTTAGTTCCTGTTGCATCACTCAATAATCGTTCTCGAATAAGACTGTGCACTCATAATTCATAAGAGAGAACTCCTTCTTTCTTTTTGAGAAGGATAAACAATAGCGTTGCTATCCTCAATATGCGGTATAGTCCCCGCGCTATATCATAGGAGTTCCAAGGCCAGCCACAGGATGATATAGCAACTTTCCCCTGTGGGCGGCCCCGGAACTTCCGGAAAGGACCATCCATATGTGTTTTAGCTACCATGTCTTCGACCTCCGCAAGAGGTCCAGAACCTTTTTCGGCGAATGTCCGTACTGCCACGGCAAACGCCTGAAGAAATTCGGAAAGGAACACGGACGCCATGGGCTTGCGCGAATTGCGGCCGGACCTTCTCCGGCAGAACGCGTACCATCCTTCATTCGTCCAAGCTTAAGCCATCCCAGATACGGAGGCTCGTCTCCATGCTCTCGGACGGAGCTACCCTGAGACAGACCGCACACCAGGCACATGTATCACTGCAGACCGCCCTTCTGTGGAAGCGGAAGATGCAGAGAATCCCGGAAAACGCCGGAAACACGATGCTTTCCGGAGAGTTCTTGGTGGATCATGCCTATATAAATGCGCCGATGTCAGTACGAAAAGGCAAGGAAAGGCGGTGAACTCGGAGGACCCGGCTGCCCATTGTCTCCTCAATCCGGTCAACCGGCTGTGTGCCCAGGTCAAGCGCATGTTTGCCGTGCACCTGCGGATCCACCGCAAGAACGTTCCCTTGTGGCTGAACGAGAAAGCGTTCCGGAGGGCAAAGATGGGGAGCATGGGGTTCGGCAGATACCTGTCGTTCTTCTACAGAAGAATCTTCTTGTCCGGGAAAACCCTCAGAAGACAGGATGTTTTCGCCCTTTAGCAACACTTTTGTTTATTCTTCTCTTAAAAAATGAATGCGAATATTGTTTGTGTGGTAATTGAATATGGTGTTCTAACGAGGGTAAGTAAAGGTGGTATTGGATGATATTCAGGATATTCCGCATTTTGTTCCTGAAAAACAGGGTAATCTCTTTGCTGTTTTCCAAGAACAGTCCAACTGGGATGAGGATGATATCGGACAGAATATGAACGAGTTAGGCAATAACTTCTTGTGCAGATGTAAGTTGTTTCCATTATAATTGAGTTTTTTAGCAATAAAAAATCAGACAGAGCGTGATTGGCTCTGCCTGATTTTGTTTGTGTATGATTTAGAATTTACTTCTTCTTCCAAGTATAGTTGACGAAGACATCGATTTCCCTATTGATGTAGTTTTTATCGTCTTTCTTGCCTTCGTATTTGGTATAGGTATGCTCTTTGATGAGTAATCCATCAGCGTTGTAGCTGAATTCATATTTGATTTCGCCCTTGAAGGAAGTATATAAAACATCGGCCTTGATGCTCTTTGCTAATTCCTCATCCTTGATGGAGTAGGAATAGCTGATTGCCTTTCCGTTAAGCTTGAAGACTCCATCGCTGGAAGCGGCAGAGATAGCAGCGGAAGAGACAAGGAAAGCAGTCGGATCAAGGTTATCTTTTTTGGCAGTGTCTTTCTTCGGATCTTTGGAAGTCTTGACGCCGAGAAGGCAAACTTCGGATTTACGAGTATCGGTTGTGGTTTCAGAAGAACCGACAAATTTATCTTTGACATCGGCAACTTTGAATTCACCAGCTGCTTTGACGGCTTCATCCTTGGAGACGGTCTTTCCGCATCCGGCTAACCTTAAACAAGAGAGGGCGAGAGTTAGAACACTGATTTTCTTTTTCATTTGAATTCTCCTTTGAAAATCGCTGAAGAATTGAACAAAAGTCTAATTCTTCGATGCAAATATTATAGTTTATCTTGATATTGAGTTCAACCAAGAAACTATGTGAAATGTAGTTCCTTTTTCTGCTTAAGAGTATCTTTGTGATTACTTTTCAAGAAAAAGTACACTCTTGCCTGTAAGCGTTTTCTATGCTATCTTCTTTTGATGTTTGGGTTATCGCTATGGAAAAAAAGACGATTAAGCTAAAGTCCGTATTAATAGTTACGATTATCGAAATTGCACTGATTCTTATCTCAGCGTGTATTTCGATTGTAATCCTGAATTCTGATGTTAAGAACTATCAGAAAGAAAATCAGGTTTATATCGAACACACCTTTGATGAATATCAGAAAAGGATACAGGAACGTGAGGAAGCTTTCACTTCAAATTGTTTGTCAATTGAACAGTCACGTAGTTTTAATGCTTTGAAAAGCGGAAAAGATGAAGCTGATTATCTTCAAAAAGCACAGGACATTAACGATGTAGAAGATAGGCTTCTCTCTTTGGTTCAATTTCATCCCATTGCGAGAAAGGCATCCATCTACATTTCATCTAAGGCTGAGGATATTTATATCACCACAGATCAGATTGAATCGGAAAAAGTCATTTTCCGCACCTTTCTTTCGGAAGAAAATAATCGTGTTTCCTTCCGTCTTTATCAGTCCGATATATATTTTGTGTACGGAAACAGAAACAGCGGACTTTTTACCATCCAGGTAGATGATTTTTATCTACTTGATCTTTTTTCACGTATTGGAACCCTTTATGATAAAAATAATGCCTTTAAGTGTGTGGAAAACGGGAAAGCATATTTTGTTACCACCAATAGGAAAAGGAGTGATTCCGAATTTCTTTCTTCTCGGCCGAAGTACTCTTCCGGAATTCAGGGGAATCATATTGTCTATATCTCGAAATACTTTGACTTAGTTGATCTTTATGTTCTTGTTTCCCTTCAGAATCAGAGGACAGAACGGATTCTTCCTTCGCTAGTCCTTAGGATTGTCATCTGTCTTTTTGAAGCGGTCGCTAGCGTTTTCCTTACCTATCGGATTGCCGGGCGTCCAAGGAAAACCGTGCTTTCTGCAAGGAAAAAAATAGAGGATGGAAATTTTGATGTCCGGATTGAAGAAAAAAGCAGTATCAAGGATTTTTCTAGGCTGTATAACGGCTTTAATCAAAGGACATCCTCTTTGAATCAGTATGTGAACGAAAACTATATTCAACAGCTTCAGATTCAGGAAAGCGAGTTCCGTTATCTTCAGTCTCAGATTAATCCCCATTTCCTTTATAACTGCTTTGCCAACATTTCCTCTCTTTGTCAAATAGGTGAAATCCAGAAGGCTGGTGAGAGGACAAACGATTTATCAAAGTACTACGAACAAAGAACCGGTTGTTACACTGAGAGAGGAATACGAGAACAGGAGGCAGTTTATCCGAATCCAGGAAATCCGTTTCGGTGACCGGGTAAGCTTTGATATTCAGCCTCTTGATGATACTGTTTCCGAAATTAAGGTTCCAAAGCTGATTTTTCAGCCAATCTGTGAAAACTCCTATAAATATGTATTCTCTAAAATCGCAAAGGGAGGACATCTCTTTTTCCATTATTCTCTGAAAGACGGACAACTGATTGTGGAAATAGGGGATAACAGCAACCTACTTGATGATTCTCAAATCGAATCTCTGAATCAGCGTATTTCCTCTTCTAGTGTGATTGGCCAGCATGGTCTTACCAATATCTCTAGACGGCTTCAGTTCTTTTCCTCTGCGGAGGATAACGTTGTCTTAAAAAAGAACGAAAAAGGAGGACTTTCTGTGATTCTGAAAATCAAAACCGAGGTAAACAGATGAAAAAAGCGAATGTTGCTTTAATTGATGATGAAAAGCATATCGCGGATTTTTATTCTAAGATTATCCGGGATACTTTTTTTAAGGAAGCTGAGGTCTTTACTTTCTATTATTCAGAGGATCTTCTTGCGAGTCAGATTTCTTTTGATTTGATTGTCTGCGATATCGATAGGCCTGCAATCGACGGAATCGAATTAGCGAAAAGAAGGCGAGAAAAAGGGAAAACAGAGATTATTTTTCTGACTGGAAGGAATGACTTCTCTCATTCCTATCAGGCTTTGCAGATTCCGAATGTCTCTTATATCCTGAAAATCGATGCGGCGGATAAGCTTGCGAATGCTGTTCGCGAGAAACTCTCTCAAATTAATGAGAAATGGGAACTTCGGTCTTATTATCGGAATATTGAAAACGAGAACCAGAAGCTTCAGGAAGAAAAAATCACTAAAGAGTTGAAGAAGGTTTTAGACGGCAACGAGGTTGAAAAAGGAGTGCGTTTTGATGACTCCTACCTGTTTTTGGCGAAGCTTTTCACTTCAAAAGAAGACAATACCTCGCTTCTGAGAAATTCTTTTTCCCTTCACACGGGAGAAATCCTGCGCTTAGAGGATGATCTCTATTTTTTCTTGAAGAATTCTTTGGAGCCCTCTTTTTACGAGAAGGCATCGGTGTCTAGGAATGCCATTTATCAGAGTACAAAGGACAGGTGCAGGCTTGTTTATTTGGATCATAAAGTGAAGAGGGAGGACTTTGCTTCCGTCTACGGAAGGCTTAAGGAGTATCTTCTTTCCCATTCCGAAAACGGGAACAGGGTCTCCGTTTTCCGTCTATCTGATGACAGGGACGAGTTCACTCAAAGGGATAACGATAATCGGTTCCTAAATGAAATCCATGAGTTTGTTCTAGAAGAGAGGGAAAGAGATGCAAGCCTGAATTCAATCGCAAAGCACTTCAACTACAATCCCTCTTATCTTTCCCGTCTATTTAAAGCAAAATACAACCAGAATATTAAAGACTATATTATTTCCATTAAGCTGAAAAAAGCCAAGCAGCTGCTAAAAGAGACGGATTTGCTTACGAAAGAAATTGCGCAGAAACTCGGTTTTTATTCGATGTCTCACTTCTTCCGCGTGTTTAAGAAAGAATTCTCTAGGTCGCCAAATGAATTCCGAGAACTTTCCCGCAGAAAGTAAAAGAAGCACATAAATGTCATTTTTTGAGAATTGAAACGCTTTCATACCGAAATTATGATAATTTCAGGAGGATAGAATATGACAACCATCAAGAAAAACAGGATTTTGGCACTTGCATTTGCTTCAATTTTCACAATGACAGCAGGATGCAAACAGAAAGAAAGCGAAAGCGTTTCTGTCTATAAGGATCCGGAATACCGCCCGTTTGGCAAATACGATGAACCGGTAAATATCAAAGGGGTCAGGGAATATCTTGACCATAATGATAGCCGTGTTCCTTCATCAACAACACCGGATAACCAGAAATTTATTCAGATCCTGAGAGATGAGCTGAATATCAATTTTGAGTATAGGTGGAAGGTTTCTCCAGCCCAATATGAAAACAAATTAACCTCTTCTATCTTATCCAAACAATATCCGGATATTCTGAAGGTAACCGCCAGTCAGTATGCAGACTTTAAGAGTACCGGACTTTTGGCCGATTTGACGGAAACCTATAAATATGCATCACCGGCAGTCAAGAAATTCCTTGACCGTGATTCAAGTGTCATTGAATCCCTAAAAGACGAAGATGGGAAAATCTATGCTATTCCTCAGTATGATGATTATAAAAAGGAAATCCCGGTAAGGTATTATCGCAAGGACTGGCTGAATGAACTTGGGCTTTCGGAGCCGAAGAATCCGTTGGAACTGACAAATGTCCTGACACAGTTTAAGACGAAGAAAGGGGCTACTGACGGAATCGCTTTGTTCAAGGAAAGGAAGTCATCTTATTTTTCCTTCGATTATTATAGGCAGAGGTTTGGCTACCAACCCTATACCTGGATTGATGATGGAACCGGCAATTTACAAAGTGCAGATGTTTCTCAGGATGCAAAAGATGCCCTCACTTACTTCTCCGGACTCTATCAGGATGGACTGAGGCCGAAGGATTATGCTTCCCGGGATGCTTCTCAGGCAGAGAGCTCTGTCAAGTCTCAGAAAGCCGGCGTTGTTTTTGGACCTTGGTGGCAATACGAATATCCAATTGGTTCTCTCCTCCAGACTCAGGAATGGGGATGCTGTCCGATTCCTCTTGCTGAGGGAAAAAAGACAACGGTTTCCAGACAGAATATTTCCTATTATTATGTTGTTCTGAAACAGTGCAAGCATCCGGAAGCACTAAGGAAGAGGATTAACAGGTATATTGACGCGGATGGCAAGCCGGGATGCAATGCATCCGATGGGTACGTCTGGTCCTGGTGCCCGACACAGTTTAACGATCCAAATGACGTTGATGAGACTTTCCTCAAAATCAATGCACAGCTTAAGACGGATCCTACGGCCAGCCAACCGGCTCCGGATACCTTTACTAGCCATGAGAAGAAGCTTTGGAACGCTTATCCGAACTATCTGAAGTGGAACGAAGACCATGGTTCGACTAAATTCGAAGAAAATAACTTTGCCAATATCATCGGCCGTATCAATCAGGATGGCGCTTGGGCTGCAATCCGGAAGACAGATGAAGACAAAAAAGTTAAATTCAATGAGTTCTATGGTATCCCGGGAGACCAGAGGTCTGATTTCGGAAGCCAGATAACAACACATACCGATGTCTACTTCTCTGAAGTCATAACTGGAAAGAAAAATCTGAATTCGACCTGGGATGAATATGTTAAAGAATGGAATAATCTTCACGGAAAACAGATTTCGGAAGAAATCAACGCTTGGTATAAGTCTACTAAGTCAGGTAAATAATAATGACTGCCGCTGGCATTAATCTTAGACCAGTCTCCAAGAAAGAAAAAAGAAGGCAATTTTTTAAATCACAAGGAGTCTGGTGGGCTAGGCTGCTTCCTGGTCTTCTGCTTACCCTGATTTTCAAATATGGATCAAGGTTTGGCATTGTCATTGCCTTTGAAGATTTCAATTATGCAAAAGGTGGATTTTTAGGACATAAATGGGTTGGTTTAGATAACTTCATCTATGTTTTCCAGCTTTCCGGATTTCTTCAATCGGTAAAAAATACTCTGATTAGGCAAGCCTGGAAGGTCAGCCTTGGTATCATCGTCCCTTTGGTTCTTGCTCTTCTGATTAATGAGGTTGGTAAAAAGTGGTTTGCAAAGTTTGTTCAAACGACCTTCTTCCTTCCCTTCTTTCTGAGCTGGGTTATCTTAGGAGGAGTTATTAATCAGATTTTCTCCTATAACGGTATTATCAATGCGGTCGGTTCCTTCTTCGGTGCTGAAAAAGTACTATTCCTGACAGACAATCGTGTCTTCCGAACAATCAGGATCATAACGGATGTCTGGAAAGGAAGGGGATATAATAGGGTAATCTTCTTAGCCGCTATTATCGGTATTGATCAATCCCTTTATGAAGCAGCTGAAATCGATGGAGCGAATCGTCTTCAGCGAGTTCTCCATATCACTCTTCCTGGCATAAGGCCGATGGTTGTCAGGCTTTCGACTTTATCTTTAAGTGGATTGCTGAACGGCAACTTTGATCAAATCTATATTCTCTATAATCCTCTTGTTTATCAGACGGGGGATATCATCGATACTTTCATCTATCGTATCTCCTTCTCTGGAAAAAGGCAGATGGATGTCGGCGCCGCAATTGGATTATTGAAATCTCTGCTCTCGATTCTTCTGATTGGTTCCACCTATTTTGTTGCTTATAAGAAATTCGATTATCGTATTTTCTAGGAGAAGACATATGGAAAAAACGAACAACACCATTACACGCAAGTTTTCTCTTTTTGCTAGTACGGATACAGTATCCCGAAAGATTTTCGTTGTCTGCAACTACATTTTTCTTGCGATTCTTTCTCTCATCTGTATTGCTCCTTTTGCCCATCTTCTTGCGCTTTCTTTTTCGGGTGATGCCTATACAAGTGCGGGACAAGTCGGACTTGTCCCTAAAGGATTCACTTTAGATGCCTATATCCTTCTTGCCGGAAAACCGGAATTCTTCCGTGCTTTCGGAATCTCGGTCGCCCGTACGATCTTGGGAACTCTCTTCTCTTTGCTTGTAGTCATTCTTGCTGCCTATCCTCTCTCAAAAGGCAACAAACGATTTAAAGGACGAACAGCACTTGCCTGGATTCTTGCTTTTACTAGGTGGTTCAGCGGAGGATTAGCAGCAACCTATGTCCTCTATGGATCCTTAGGACTGATTGACAACTTCCTGGTATTCATCATTCCGAATGCCTGCGATGTCTACTTTGTTATCAGGCTGATGAATTTCTTCCGTAAGCTCCCCAAGGACCTCGAAGAAGCTGCAAGGAGGGATGGATGCTCTCAGCTTCAGATTCTCTTTAAAATCTTTGTTCCTCTTTCGATTCCTGCCATTGTTACCATTGTTCTCTTTACTGCAGTCGGACAGTGGAATTCCTGGTTCGATGGTATTCTCTTCAGGAATGATCCGAAAAATTATCCGCTTCAGTCCTATCTATACAACAGGATCAGGTCTACCGATCCGACCAAGAGGGTATCGGCAGGTGGAAAACTCACTCCTGAACAGCTTGAGCAGTTAAAGAATATCGGTTCGAAGAATATCCAGTCTGCTCAGATTTTCTTAGGCAGGCTTCCGGTAACTATCATCTTCCCGTTTGTTCAGAAGTACTTTGTCAAAGGCCTGACCTTAGGAGGTGTTAAAGAATGAAAAAGACCTTGTCTTTTTTCCTTTCAGCTTTTGTTCTGACTTCGTGCGGAGTCACTTCTGTTTCTCCTTCGGTTTCTGTTCCTACACCCGAAAAAGAATGTTCTGTTCTTGTTTGCTTCTCTGGAGATGGAGAGGAAGGAAAAAGTCTGAAAATAAAAGAATCTTTCCGGGAAAGAAATAAAACATCTTCTATTAGCTATGAAAGGCTTCCTCTTGGAACAAATGGAAGCAACTATTCTTCATTAGTTGAGAGTAAAGTTCTGTCGGCTGATTATGCCAAAGTTCTTGTTATCGGTCAGAAAACAGGATTCTATTTACAGGATACCTTTCAACATCTGCAGGGAATCGATTTCGTTACCATCGATGCTGAAAATATTTATTCCTATTCCAATGTCAGGAGCTACGATTTCATTCCGGAAGAGATTGGATATCTCGCTTCGGGTTTGAGGAAAGAAAACAAAGTCGGCTATTTTTCTTCCTTTGATGATCAAAACGATAAAAAAAGACTATTTGGTTTTCTCCAGAAGCAGAAGGAAATCTCTGTCTCTAAGCACGTCTATGTTCACCATATTGAGGAAACCTCCAATTATGAAAAAACAGTTGCTTATTATAATTACTTAAAGGAAAAAGGAGTTCAGGCACTATTTGAATCAATCGGAGATAATTATGATTTTCTTCCTGAAGAAGAGAAGAGGAAAGTTATCTCTGTTTCTTCTTCGGATTTTCTCTACAAGGACAGGGAGGCTGTTTACGATCGGGTTGAAAAGGACATTCTTTCCCAAAAAGTCAAAAACACAGAGTTATCTTATAAGGATGGGTATCTGAAATTCAAAGACGGACATCAGGAAACGCTATCTTATCTTCCTTATGATGAAGGACAATTCAAACAGTTATCCGAGGAACTGATAGTCGATTCTTCAAATGATTATGGTCCGAAATACTCTGTCGATATTCCCTATCATGAAGGAATCCCCGAATGCGGTGAGACCAATGATTGGAAACATGCTCCACGTTATGGTGCTGATCATGGACGAAAACCATCTGGATGGACAGCTATAGGCGCCTGGGCGACCATCTATAGCCAAGAAGGGTTCAGACGGGCGGAAAATACCGGAATTGAATTCAAGAACAGGAGAATCTGGGGGTACACTGAGCAGACCGGTTGGAAACTGATTGAATGGGCGAACCCGGTCGGCTCTTTCTACGACAAAGACTTCAAGAATGATTATCACAAGGATTTCCCGCTCTGTTTCAGAAACAATCCAAGTAATAAGACGACTCAGATTAAACTGGATGGAACAAACAAGGGCTTCAATTATCATCCTTTTTCCAGCCAGAACGACCTGATTCCTGCCGGACTCGAAAATCTCACCTATGTTATCTCCACAATGGACATTCGTCTCATTGTCTGGGATAAAAACAAGGAATCTGATATTGACAATGCAAAATACGTGGCAAACATCGGAGCAGATTACTGGAGTAAAAAAGGCGCTGTCTGGCAGCCGGACTGGTCGACAAACCGTGATGTCTGTGTTGGACAATTTCGGACAATTACCAAAAAATGGAAAACTCTCTATAGGACTAATATTCCCATAGATCAATACGATTCCGTCGTAAAGGACGGAAAGTTCTTATCTGAATTCGAGTAAGATACGGGACGGGACTTGGTATACCAACAAAAGACGAACTGGCAGTCCTTAGTAAGGAGAAAGTACAAATGAGGACTGGCTGTATGTACTTATTTTATGCGGAACAAATTCAAATGTTTGATGACAATCTTAAGTGCTCTGGCACTGACTGGATGTGGTGTTAAGACGAGTGAATCAGGAAATATTCCTTCTGAAACTGGTAAGAAGTCTTCTGTTTCTCAGCAAACCGGAAAAATAAACGGAATTACGATTAGGAAGGAAGGAGTCGCCTGTGAAACTGTGTCGGTTGGCGCAGGATACACGGTTCAGCTTTCTGCTGAGGTCAATGCAACCGGAAATCCGGATAAAACCATTTCTTGGGAAACGAGTAATCCAAAGATTGCTACAGTCGATACGAACGGACTTGTTACTGGCGTTGATTTCGGTGATTGTGAGATTAGTGCAAAAATCGGAAAAATCAAAGCAAGCTGCAAAGTCTCTGTCACTGACTATCATCGTTCCTCTTCGGTGTTTGAAAATATTACCCGTTTAGCAAACAATCCTTACAATACACAGAACGGGCTTGCTGATTATGTGATTGATTGCTCATCCGAGGACTATGTTACGGTTAAGTTTGATCGTGGTGCTACGGATAAGTGGGCATCGATTATCTTAAATTATGATGCCAAAATCTATGACTATACTGATTTCCAGTTAGGAGTTGAGCTGGTTAGCGGAAATCTTTCAACGTTCGGTGTTGAGTTCCAGGGAACGAATGATTTCAAATCATTTTATAACGTTTCCTTGGAACAGGGAAAAGAAGCCGTTTTGAATGTTCCGCTTACCGACTATATTATCGAAGATTCTGGCAGCTGGTCTTCTATTGCTTTAGAATTCAATAATCCGACAGATGATAATGATTCTAATCGCAAGGAAAACGAAAATGTTGAATTACGAATCAAGAAAGCAAAACTTGTGAAAGGAGAAAAGAAAGCGCCTGGAAAAGTCGAAGGCCTGAAATTCGATGAGACTCTTCAGAAGCTCTCTTTTAAGAAAGTCATTGGGGCAACAGAATATAAGATCGAGGCGACAAAAGATGGTTCCCCCCTTGAATTAGATACTGCTTATACCCGCTTTGCTTCTATTACAGAGCCGATGACCGATATCCGTACGGTTTTCACTCCGAAGAAGACAAAAGATATCAATCAGAACTTCGCTGAAATCAAAGGTGTCTATACTTTCCAGATTACAGCAAAGAATAGTGTCGGATTTGGAACGCCTAGCGAGAAAATCACTGTCAATATTGATCAGAATGCTGGTGAGGAGAAGTCCGGATTCACTTGCATTGGATTTACCGATGGAACGATTAGTCCGAATCAATGGAATGGAGATAAGGAATCGTATTCTACAGAAAAGAAGGAAGACGGATACCATTTGAAGTTTACTGGAAGTGCTGGCCATGAGTGGGATTCCTTTACTGCGAACTTTGGTACAGCCCAGGCGTTTAAACACTTCAAAATGAAGTTCTCCGTTCTTAAGGGAAATCCTGTAGAGGCAATTGCCGAACTTTCCGGTCAAACCGACGAAGGAAAACAGCAGCATTCCTTTACCATCACCGAAGGGGAAAATGTTGTGGCATTTGACATTACCTGCGATACCACAAAAGGCTTTGGTGTTTTAAGCCTTCAGTTTGGTCATTCCGGTGCCGCCTGCGGAGAAACCGAAATTCTTCTTACCGATTTAGAAATTACGGAATAATTTCCAGAAAGGAGACAAAAGGCTGCTAATTCTTTAGCAGCCTCTTTATTTCATTATGAATGCTAAAGAATATATTATTTCTCATCTTCATGATACGCTACGAAAAAAGGGACGTCAGGAAGGCGCTAGGAGCCTGCCGTATTCCTACACCGCTCCTTGTGCAAATGGATTGTTTGATGATCTGTACTATTGGGATACTTATTTTTTTAACAAGGCACTTCTTCTCGAAGGAGAAGAACAGAGGGTTCGTGATAATATTCTTGACTTCTGTTTCCTTATTGAACAATACGGCTTTATTCCGAATTCGGCTAATTTCGGAATGGTGAATCGCACTCAGGTACCCTATTTTATCTTGATGTGCGATGAGTATCTTTCAAAGTATCCAAGCGTAGCAAGGCAGAAGAGGCTTTTCCCTTACAGGAAAAAAGAATATGAGTTCTGGATGGCAAATCGTCTACTTCCCTGTGGGCTAAACCATTATTCCGGACATGCCGATGACCATTTCCTTGAAGAATTTTCTAAGGTATTTACGCAGCGGGTTCATACCCTCAGCCATCCGGAATTTGATTTGAAAACAATCGGGCATAATGCAATTGCGGAATGTGAATCAGGATGGGATTTCTCTGCCCGTTTTGATCAGCGCTGTGTTGATTTCGCCCCTGTTGATTTAAATGCCCTTCTTTATATCAATGAAGGAATCCTTGCCAAATACTCCAATAGTCCAACAGAAAAGGAGCAATACCTTTTTGCACAGAAAAAACGCAAGGAAAACAGGATGAAGTATAGGTATAAGGATGGTCTTTTCTTTAATTATAATAAAAAGAATAAAAAGACATCCTCTTTCTATCATTGTGGAATGTTCTATCCGTTCCTTGCTGACTTTACCTTTGTTAAGAATGCTTTTGAGAAACTATGTTCTAAGTTGATTTATCCAAAAGGAATTGCAGCTTCAGAGAAGATAGACAATCCTCACAATTACCAGTGGGGATTTCCGAACAGGTGGCCGAATCTTGCAATGGTTTCTTTCTTTTCCTGCCTAAACGTCAAGGAAAACGAGCTTGCTAAGGAAATCGGACTGAAATACCTTTCGACTGTAGAAGAAGCCTATTTGGAAACAGGATGCCTTTGGGAAAAATATGATGTTCTCTTTGGCGGAAAGAGCCGGAAAAACGAATATCAGGATACGGAGAGGATGGGATGGACGGCAGGCACCTATCTTGTTTTGGAGAGCGAATGCCGTAGAAGAGGGTGGATTCATGAATAAAAGGGAACATTTGACTTCTTTTGGTTCCTGGGATATTAAGGATAGCAAAGGGAATTTATATCGCTGCAGTGATGGACCGAACGGAATTCGTGAGGTCATAAAAGAACAGAACGGATATCAGATTGCTAAGGAAAGCGATGCCTATCCCACCTTATCTTTTCTGGGAAACACATTCGATGAGGAAATTGTCGAAAAAATCGGATATTGTCTTGGCCAGGAATGCCGGGGAAAAGGGATTTCTCTCCTTTTAGGACCGGGAGTCAATATTAAACGGACTCCTCTTTGCGGTAGAAACTTTGAATATTTTTCTGAAGATCCTTATCTTTCCGGCCGGCTCGGGTATTCCTATATCCAGGGAGTACAAAGACATCATGTCGGTTGTGCTTTGAAGCATTTTGCCTGTAATAATCGGGAGTATGATCGCTTTTTCCAGAGCAGCGAAGTGGATGAACGGACACTTCACGAAATCTACTTCCGTCCGTTTGAAATCGCTCTGAAAGCCCATCCCTATGCTTTGATGTGTTCCTATAATCCGGTGAACGGAATTCTTGCCAGTGAGAATTCCTATCTTCTGAAAGAGGTTCTTCGACAGGAGTTTTCCTATCAAGGACTTATTATTTCGGATTGGGGAGCTGTCCGAAATCGGGCGATTTCCCTGAAAGCAGGAATTGATGTAGCCTTTCCTTACAATCCTTCTTTTTCTAGTCAGCTGGAAGAAGGATATCGGGATGGATATCTTTCAGACAAGGAGATTGACGCTTCCTTGAATCGGATTGATCATTTTGCAGATCAAGTAAACAGGAATGAACCGACAGAAAAAGCGAATCAATATCAGGTCATGAAAGAAGCATGTCTTTCTGGAATCGTCCTTCTGAAGAACGAGGAAGGGATGCTCCCTTTATCTCCGCTGAAGAAGAATATTCTTCTTTTGGGGTCCATACTTGATCAACCGATTCTTGGTGGCGGCGGTTCTTCTCAGATTACTCCCAAGAATGAAGTAAAAAGCTTATTGAATGCTCTAACAGATATTGATCAAAGCCATAACTATTCCTACGAACAGGCTTATAGGATGCGTTATTCCTTGGTAACTCCTTTTGGATTTAAGATTGCTAGGGAAAAGGCGTATTCTGCTGATGTGGTTATCCTTGGAGTGGCAGATACGATTCTCGAGGAAAAAGAAGAGACCGATCGGACAAACTTATCTCTTGACCAGGCCTATCTTGATCTGATTGATAAAGTAGCAAGAATCAATCCGAATATTGTCTTAGTCGTTCAGTCCGGGTCTGCGGTTGATCTTTCTGTTGTTCAGAGCAAAGTAAAAGCAATCCTTCAAATTGGCTATGCTGGTGAAAGGATTTATCCGGCACTTGCTGAAATTCTTCTTGGCAAAGTATCACCGAGCGGACGTCTAGCGGAATCCTATCCTCTTTCTTTAGAAGACACCTACACGAAAGGAAAGGTGGGGAATTCCTTCAGGGAACGTTATACAGATGGAGTATTTGTCGGATATCGTTATTATTGCAGTGAAGAAATTCCGGTTCTGTATCCGTTTGGATACGGACTTTCCTATCTAAATGTCTGTTATTTATCTCTTGAGGTAAATGATAACTATCAAGTCAAAGTGCTAATCCGTAATGATTCGGATAGGCCAGGAAAAGAAGTTGTCCAGCTTTATATCCGGGAAGTCTTTCCGTCTGTTTCCCGCCCTATTCGTGAATTGAAGGCCTTTAAAAAAGTAAGTATACTTCCACATGAAACAAAAGAAGTCGTCTTTTCTCTGTCTAAAGAAGATTTCATGTACTATTCTGTGAATCTTCATCGTTATTATCTTGAACCAGGAAGTTATGAGATTCAGATTGGCCGCAATGCCAACGATATTGTTCTGAGTAAGAAAATCAATATTCAGGTAGCAAAATGGGAAGGATATTCAAGATATTAATATGACAATTGAGATACAGATTCGGCAAGGAGAATCCTATTATGGCCTGGCCTGTAATGAAGGCGTTCGTTTTCCGTTGACTCAATCCAGTAGCTATGAATTTGATCTGAGAACCTATCATAGCGGAAATCAGGCGAGTTCTGTTCTTCTTTCGACAAGGGGAAAGTATATCTATAGTGACTATCCTTTCCATATCCTTGTAAAAAAAGGAATTAGGACACTCGAAGGAAAGGATATTCTGGTTAAGGAAAACGGACAGACGCTGAAGTCCGCTCACCAAGGTCTAATCAGAGACTTTTTCCATTCCGACCATCGCATTCCGGATGAGAGAAGGTTCACCAGGATTCAATACAATACCTGGATTGAAAGGGGATGGGATTGCACGGAAGAAAAAGTTCTCCAGTATGCATCATCGATTCTTGAACATGGCTATCCTGCCGGAATTCTTAGGATTGATGACTGTTGGTGCAAGGACTATGGAGAATGGGACTTTGATCCTAGTAAGTTCAAAAACCCGGGAAAGAGGGTTGAAAAGCTTCATCAGAGGGGTTTCCTTGTCATGCTTTGGTGCTGTCCGTTTGTTTCTCCGGACAGTGCTCGGTTCCGTTCGCAGGAATCTCTCTTTTTCCGGAATAAAAAAGGAGACACCGGTATCTCGCATTGGTGGAATGGCTATTCTGCTGTCTATGACAGGACTCTTCCCGAAGCAAGAAGTGCGTTTCTAGCGTCACTTTCTTTCCTTAAGGAAAAATACGGAATTGATGGCTTTAAGCTTGATGCCGGAGATCCGGAATATTATCCAGATGATTTTGAATTCCATGGAATCGAACGTTCAAGGCAGGCTAAGGAATATGCGGCTCTTGGTGAGAAATTTCCTCTTTCCGAACTCCGTGTTGCTTTTAATAATAATCTGAAAGGAGTTGCCCATCGTCTGAGAGATAAAAACCATTCCTGGAACGAGGATGGCATCAACACATTGATACCTGATGGAATCAGGGAAGGCTTACTTGGTTATCCTTACTTCTGTCCAGATAGGATCGGAGGAGGTAGGCTTTTAGATTTTACCAAACCGGATTTTGTGTTTTCACAGGACCTTTTTGTCCGCTATGCCCAGGCCGCTGCATATAGGCCTAGGAGGCAGTTTTCTCTTATGCCTTATAAAAAATTGGATGAAGAACATTTAAAGGCAGTAAAAAAAGCCGTAGATATCCATCTTAAAAATTCCGGCCTTATCGTTTCTTTAGCCAAACGGTCTAAAGAGACAGGAGAACCGATTGTAAAGCCGTTGAATTATTTTTACCCAGGTTCAGCATATGATTCGATTAAAGACGAATTCGTTTTGACGGAGGATTTTCTTGTTGCGCCAATGGTGCAGGAAGGAACAAGCAGAGAAGTGGTGATTCCCGATGGAATCTGGGTGGATGAAACCGGAAAACAATATTCGAAAGGAACATATCAGATTGAAGTTCCGCTTAATCGTATCCCTGTTTTCCGTAAAAGGTAAAAAAAGAGTATTGACCTATGTTTTTCACAATTCCGCATTGCCCCGCTCGTGAACGAATTTGCCCGGCGCTACGCCGGACGCGTTCTCTTTGCGTACGCCTACTTTGACG
>URQF01000004.1 GCA_900549915.1 uncultured Mollicutes bacterium
TATGTTCGTTCTGCAGGCGATGGGCCTCTAACGAAGCGGGGAAACTGCGTGTCGTGTTAGACTAAGCTCCTGTGAGCGCGTTCAATGGGGGCGAGTGACGCAACACCTCGAACCTGGTCAGGGCCGGAAGGCAGCAGCCATAAGATCGAGCCCTGTGTGCGGTGGCTTTTTTCTTGCCATGGATAAACAAGAACTCAAAGAAATCATAGATACTCTGTATCAGGAATGCCTCATTGCAGAAAAGGAACAGGAAGTTCCTGTTTCTGCATGTCTTGTTTTAAAAGATGGAAAGAAAATCTATACGCACAACCACTGCATCGCAAAGAAGAATCCGTTTCTTCACGCTGAAGTGCTAGCTCTGGAAGAAGGATTCAAGGAAACAAACAGCATCTATCTTTCGGATGCTACTCTGATTGTTACTCTAGAACCATGCTTAAGGTGTATGGGTGCTATCAGGAAAGCAGGGGTTTCTCATCTTTATTACAGGAGCGAAGACAAGGAAAAAGGGGCACTCAGCTATTATCATGTCTTTGCGGATACTTCTAGGACCATCAACCGAATCCAGGAGAATCGTTTTTCTGCGCTTCTTTCTTCTTTTTTCAGTGCAAAACGGAAAAAAGAAACAGAATATGGTAAAATCAACAAGTCCGATGAAACATTATAATTTTCTTTTCGATTCATCGTTTCTCCTTTGTTTCCTGTAGCGGAGATAGTTTTTCTATTTTCGGTTTTGAAGAACAATATCATAGATAAATAAAGGAGAACATTAATTATGGCAGTAGATTATAGGTTAGAGCGTTTAAAAGCCAGGAAGCAGCGTCTTACCGATATTGACGCATTGTTATCCGAAGGCACCTTAGATATTCAAACAAGGACGAAGCTCAACAAGGAACGTGCGACTTTAGATGAGCCGGTTCAGAGGTATGATGAACTCTCCACTAGGAGGAGGAACCAAGAGCAGTCTTTAGAAAGGATGAAAGATTCCGATCCAGAAATCCAGGCTCTTGGAAAAGAAGAATACAACTCCTTGACAGCTGATATTGAAAAGAAGCGGGAAGAGCTTAAGATTGCCCTTCTTCCAAAAGATGAAAACGATGATAAGAACATCATCATGGAAATCCGTGGTGCCGCTGGAGGAGATGAAGCCAACATCTTCGCAGGAGACCTCTTCCGAAGGTATTCCCACTATGCCGCTTTCAAGGGATGGAAGATTGAAATTCTTGATTCCGATCCGACTCCTCTTGGCGGTTTCTCACTCATTTCCTTCCGTATCAAAGGCAAGGGCGCCTATGCTAAGCTGAAGTTTGAAAGCGGTGCTCATCGTGTCCAGCGTGTTCCGGTCACCGAAGCAAACGGACGTATTCAGACTTCTACAGCAACTGTCCTTGTCAGGCCGGAATTAGAGCACACCACAATCAAGATCAATCCAGCGGATTTAAAGATTGATACGTATCATTCCTCCGGTGCCGGTGGACAGAACGTCAACAAAACAGAATCTGCCGTCCGTATCACCCATATTCCAACCGGAGTCGTTGTTTCCTGCCAGATCGAGCGTGATCAGCTTGCCAATAAGGAAACCTGTAGGATCATGCTTCAGACGAAGCTTCAAGCCAGGCATGATGCTGAAGTCGAAGCTAAGGTTGGAGGCGAACGCCGGTTAAAGGTCGGAACAGGCGAACGAAGCGAACGTATCCGTACTTACAACTATCCGCAGAACCGTGTCACCGATCATCGTATCGGATGGACAAGTCTGAATCTTCCGAAAGTCAGGGATGGTGATTTAGATGACCTTCTTGTCGCTCTCAATGAAGCCAACCAGAAAGACAGGCTCGAAGAAGAAACCAAGAAACTCCAAGAGGAGAGGGAACAGAAGAAGTAACAATGAAAGCGGAAGAGTTCTGCCGCTTAAGGAAACAATACAGCCTTCCTTACGCTGACCAAAAAGTCATCCTGGAAGGCTGTTTTTCCTCTTCCATCGAAAGTGTCAGGAGGAATCCAGACACTTATTTTGATGATGAAAAAGCAAAAAAAGTCCTTAATAAAATTGGGCAAGGCTATCCTGCAAACTACCTCGCTGGATATAGGGATGTCCAGCATCTTCATTTATTCTTAAACGAAGACACGCTCATTCCACGGAATGAGACAATCTGGTTTGTTTTTGATTATCTGAAGAATCATTACTCTTTTAATCATAAGAAAGTCTTAGATATCGGAACTGGTTCTGGATTGATTGCTCTCGGCATTAAGAAACTCTTTCCAGAAGCAGATGTAACAGCTTCTGATATCTGTGAATCTGCATTAAAAGAAGCCGAAAAATCAGCACAGTATAACAAGCTAGAGGTCCGTTTCATCAAATCCGACTTTTTCAATAGTATTACAGGTTGCTTTGACTTCATTGTTTCAAATCCTCCGTATATTGAGGAAGACAGCAAAGAGGTTGATGCAAAGTATGAACCTCCTCTTGCTCTCTATAGCGGAAAAGACGGATGTGATTCCTATAAGAGCTTATTCTCTTCCTTGGATTTTCATCTGAACAAAAAAGGAGTCAGCTTCTTTGAGCTGGAATCCACCAATGTAGAGAGAGTCTTAAAGATTGCAGACGATCTGCTTCCTTCCTATACAAAGGAAGTTTGGAAAGACCAATACGAACGTCCTCGTTATCTCATCAGGAAAAAGAACTAATAGTCTTCTGGAGCACCAGTCCAAGTGCGTCCTTCGACAATTAAGCAAACAAGGAAAGTAATTCCGAAAAGAATCCTGAAAAGAATACAGAAGAAATTCAGTCCGGATGGACGTCCTGAGAAATCAAAGGTAAGGTAGTCTAGAATCCTAAGAATCCTTCCGTTGAAGAAGAATCCATATTTAAAGTGACGCGGAAACCACAAGGATCCGAGGAAATAGAACGGAACAACCAGGAGTCCAAGCAAGGAAACCTGAACCGTAAGATGAAAAGAATGCTTTGCTTTGGCTATGGATAGGACAAACCTCGTCCTTGCAATCAGAAAGCCGATGGCACGCCTAAACTTGGATAGTTTTGTTCTCTTGATGGCCTTCCTACGCCTTCTGGCTTCTCCTTCTGGAATCGATTCTAGATCTTCTTCGATTTTCTTATTTACGGGTGCTGCATTCAGAAAGTCAAAGGCAGTATCTCCGTTGGTTCCTTCTTTCCTTGCGTTCTTACCAAAAAACGTTCGTTTTCTTCGAAAATACCTATAGAAAACAGCATTGATAAACCTTCCAAGAAAACAATAAGTGATAAAAGTCACCAGAATCGGAAACACGGAAATCGATAATTTCCTTCCAAAAGGAGCCTGGTGGATGAACCTAATAAATAAAATACAGGCCCTCTCATAAAAATAAAGGAAGGTACTCCGCCTAGGACGATAGAGGCATAAGCATCCATTCCCAAGAGCAGAAGCTAACCTGATAAGACAAGGGATAACGATTTCCTTCCAATTCTGTTCATCCTTAAGATAGTAAAGAATATAGGAAGGAAGCGTGATAAAGAATATCCTTGAGACAATCACAAGGATACGATTGATAGTATCAATACGGAGGATAAACCGGATAAAGGAATTGCTTCTTCTTTTCATGTCACTCATTATAAACGATTCCTATCCATCAAAAGCAGCTAAGATTCATCTTTTCCATTGAAATAATGACTCATCACAAGAAGAAAAAAGAGGGTCTGTTATATAATATTAAGAAGAGAGGCAACAAGAGTGGCTTACCAGGCATTTTATAACAAATACCGTCCTCAGACCTTCGATGAAGTCGTAGGACAGAAAGCAATCGTAACGACATTGAAGAACGCAATCAAGGAAGACAAGATTGCCCATGCCTATCTTTTCTGCGGACCAAGAGGTACTGGAAAAACAACAAGGGCACGACTTTTTGCAAAAGCACTCAACTGCAAAGAAGGAATTGGCCATCAATGCCTAGAGTGTGATAGCTGTAAAAGGATTGCAACCGGTGATCAACCAGATGTCATTGAAATCGATGCTGCGAGTAACTCAACCGTAGACTCGGTCCGACAGCTGATCGATAACGTCTCTTATCAGCCAATCAGGTCAAGATATAAGGTCTATATCATCGACGAAGTCCACAACAGGTCCAACTCTGCATTCAATGCACTACTGAAGACTCTTGAGGAGCCTCCGTCATTTGTTATCTTCATTTTAGCTACAACCGAACCTCAGAAGATCATTCCAACGATTCTTTCCCGTGTCCAGCGCTTTGATTTTTCAAAAGTCTCCTCTGCGGATTTGATTCAAAACAGGGAACGGATCCTAAAGAACGAAAACATCCAATATGATGAGGAAGCTTTGAAACTCGTTGCTTCCTTAGCGGATGGCGGTGTCCGAGATTCTCTTTCCTTGCTTGATAAAGTCGTTTCCTACTCGGGTGAGAAAATCACCGCTAAGGATGTGGATGACTTGCTTGGATTATTAAGCAAAGACGAAGAAATCAAGTTGCTGAATCTAATTGAGCAGAGAAAGACAGACGAAGTCTTTCAGACCATAAAAGAACGATACCAAGGCGGAATGGATATCAACCGCTTCAGGGATGACAGGATTTCCTTATACAAGGATAAGATTCTTTATTGTTCTACTAAGGATGCATCTCTGCTTGAAAAACTAGATAAGAGCCAGGCTGAGAGACTCGATATCTCCCTTAGTTCGGCAAGGAACAAAATCCGGATTCTAATGGAGGCAAAACGTCAGAACCGTTTTGCAGATGACTTGTATACCCATCTTCAGCTGACTCTGCTTGATAGGAGGAAGGAAGAAGTTGTCCAAACAGCACCCGCTGTGGCTCCTGTTAAGAAAGAAGAAAAGTCTCCGATTACCATTGAGGAGCCAGAAGCGGTCGAAATTACTTCGGATCATACAGAAAAAGGCTTTGTCTCCTTAGCACCGGAAGACACTTCCAAAGGAGAGAAAATCAAATACGATGAAGACGATCTTCTCTATCTCAGGTACCATGCCGATAAAGAAAGACGAAAAGAAATCGCTAGCAAATGGGAAGGATTCAAGAGCTACTCCGATAGTCAGTTCCAGAGGGAAGCCAAAGCCCTTGCGAATTTCTCCATCAATGTCAAAAGTGATGATATCTTAGTCATTTCAACACCAAGGCTTAGGCAACTGGATCGAATCGATACCAAAGACGAACAGCCCAAACTCCAGGAAATTGCAAAACAGATCTTAGGAAAGGAATATCGTATTCTTCCCGTATCCAAAACCGTTTTCGGAAATGCAGTCAAAGCCTTCCGGGAAGGGAAGAAGCCAAATAAGGAATCTGTCACTATCGACTTTGGAAGGAAGGAAAAAGCCTCTCCGGCAAGTGCCTTCTTCGATGAGCTGATGGGAAAATAAAAAAGGAGGAATCCTATTATGGATGATGAAAATAGGAAAAAAGCAAAGCAGGCTACCGATAGGCTTATGCTCCAGACAAAAGCAAAGGAATTCCAGGACAAACTGAAAGACCTGAGCAGGAAAGAATACCAAGGCAAATTCAAGGGAATCACTGTCAAAAGGCGTGGTGATTTCACCTTGATCAGCGTCTCCATCGACCAAAGTTTCTATGAAACAGCAGGAAAAGCACAGCTTGAGACTGCGATTAGGAGTGTCAGGACAAACCTTCATTTAGCTATCACCGGCGAGAGGGAGGAACTCAAGAGGAACTTCCAGAGAGACAGGGACCGTTTCCAGAAAGAAGCAAGGCTGAATGGAGCAGATTAAGACTGTCCAAGACCTCATTGAATGCTATAAAAAGCTCCCTGGAGTCGGATGCCGAACAGCCGAACGTCTTGCCTATGCAACACTCAACCTTTCAAAGGAAGATAAGGATGCTTTTATTGAAGCGTTCGAGGAAGCTGAGACAAAGGTAAAGAAGTGTCCCAATTGTGGAACTTATTATGATGAAGAGTGTCCAATCTGCAGTGATCCAAAAAGAGAAAAGACTACCCTTTTAGTTGTCAAAGACAGCAAGGATATTCTGTCCATTGAAAAGACAAACGGATACAAGGGCGGGTATTTCACTCTGAAAGGAACACTCTCTCCCTTAAAGAACCGGAATCCGGAAGATATTGGTATACCGGAACTGAAGAAGAGAGTCGAAGAGGACAAAGTAAAAGAAATCATCTTGGCTCTTCCAACAGATCTTGAGGGAGAGACGACATCCCTTTATATTGCTTCTCTTTATAAAAAAGATCCAGAAAGGCATGTTTCCAAGCTTGCAAATGGAATTCCAATGGGGACGAATCTAGAATACCTTGATAATCTGACCATCACTTCTTCCTTGAAAGGAAGAATCCAGTTGAATGATAAGGGAGACAAAGAATGAAAGAACCATTATTTTTTACTTTTGAAGGCGGAGAAGGAGTCGGAAAAACAACCGTCATCAATCGTGTTGCAGAAAAACTGAAAGAACAAGGAATCGATGTCTTAGTAACCCGCGAACCGGGAGGTTCCCGGATTGCTGAATTGATCCGGAACCTGATTCTCGATAAGAAGAATACGGACAGGGATCCAAGAACCGAAGCTCTGCTCTATGCAGCCAGCCGTCGTCAGCACCTTGTGGAAGTCATTCTTCCTGCTTTGAAGAAAGGAACCACGGTTCTTTGTGACCGGTATATTGATTCTTCTCTTGCTTATCAAGGATACGCAAGAGGACTTGGAATCAATGAGATCATGTCCATCAATCAATTCGCCATTGATAAAGCAAGGCCAGATCTGACTTTCTTTCTTGACCTTTCTCCGGAAGAAGGACTAAAGCGAATCCAAAGTCAGAGACAGAACGAAATCAACCGTTTAGATCTCGAGGCTCTTGACTTCCACCATAAAGTACACGAAGGATACAGGATTCTCTGTGAGAAGGATCCAGAGCGGATTCTTCGAATCGATGCTAGCAAAAATGTTGAGGAAGTCACAATGGATTGCTACCGACATATCCTGCTAAAAAAACAATTAGGCTAACTCAGTGACAAAAGAAATCAGGATGGAAAAGGAACCAAAGCTCTATCGGCTGTTCCTTAATTCCAGAAAAAACAATCGTGTGGCAGGTGCTTATCTGCTCTATGGGCAGAGAAACGCACCTCTGAAGGAAACGGCTAGGTATCTTAGCCAGTCCCTTTCCTGTGAAAGAGATGTTTTCGCATGCAATGAATGTCCATCCTGTCTTCGTTTTCTCAATCATACCCATCCAGACTTTATTCTGATTGACGGAGAAAACAAGACCATTAAGAAAGAAGACATTCATGCCTTAGAGGAAAAGTTCTCCCAGACTGCCTTTGAAAAAGGACATCGTCTGACCTATGTCATCCACTGTGTAGAGAACAGGACAGAGGAAGCTGCGAACGCCATCCTGAAATTCCTGGAAGAGCCAAAATCCGGGCAGGTCGCCTTCCTGACAAGCTACAATCCGGATAAAGTACTGAAGACCATCCTTTCCCGTTCTCTTTCTATCCGGGTCGATCCGATTGATCCAAAAGGGTTCCAAACAAAATTAGAAGAAAGAGAATTCGTTTCCGGAAAGAAGAAAATTCATCTTTCTGCTGGAGCTAGCTACATCCTATCCCGTCTTTTCTCGGATGAAGAGGAAGTGCGGAAAAGGATTGAGGAAGACGGTTCTTTCTTAACGGGATACCAAGCTGCAGAAGATTTCTTCACTGCCCTTCCAGCTTCCTTTAATAAGGCAAGTTATGTTTTACTGCTTGAAATCAGTCAGAGGAAAGATAGCGCGTGTTATAATTGGTTATACCTGACCATCAACGAAATCTTTTCTATGGTCCTTCTGGATGAGAAAGATGAAGACAACCCCTTCAACGACATCATACGGGAACTTTCCAAAAAGAAGGAAAACGTCAGGAACGGACAAAAAATCATCAGCGAAGCCCTATCGCTTCGGCAATTGAATCTCAATCCGACACTCGTCGCCGCTAAGCTGAGCTTAGCACTTAAAGGAAAAAGCAAATGACATATCTACTCGGAGTATCTTTTGATTTCAGGGGAAGGAAATACTACCGCTTCCAAGAAGAAGCCAAGCCCCATGATAAAGTCGTCATTACCAACGAACACGGAACTTTCGTGGGAGAAGTACTCAAAGTCCGTCTAGCGAGCGAAGAAGAGGAGAAATCAGAGAATTTCGCTTCTCTTTTCCTTCCTGTAATCCGCAAAGCAGATGAACAGGATCTCCGCTTTTTAGGAGAAGCTGAAAAACGGGGAGAGGAAATCTCACGCCGTGCCCAGAAGGAAAGTGACAAGCTCCAGCTAGAAAGGCATATCCTGCGTTCCTACCTCGATCTCTATGACAACAAAGTCGTCATCACCTTTGCATCCGATAAGCGTGTCGACTTCCGTCAGCTTGTCCGCAATCTTTCCGAAGTCTTTAAGATGCGAATCGAATTCCGCCAGATCGGATACCGTGATGAAGTAAAACTGTTCGGTGCCCTTGGCCCCTGCGGACTCCCGACCTGTTGTTCTTCCTTCAGGAAAGGATTCGATACCATATCCGTCAACAGGGCTAAGAACCAGTTCCTTCCTGTCAACAACAGGAAACTTTCCGGTATCTGCGGAAAGCTCAGGTGCTGTCTGAAATTCGAGGATGAGACCTATTCCAAGCTCCGTCCTCTCTTCCCGAAGATCAATTCCAAGTTCCTTTATGATGGAAAAGACTACAAAGTCTCCGGATTGAATGTCTTCACCGGTTCCATCACCGCCTTCTATGAAGAGGGAGAGGAAAAGAAGCGGAAGATCTATGAAACCTTCACCAAAGAAGAGTTCGAACGCGTCAAGATGGGACTCCCGAAAGAGGATGAGTCCTTGTTACTGAAGGATGTCGATATCAACAGCGGAATCGATCTTTCCGGACACGGAATCAAAGACACGGAGAATAGAATCAATCAGATCAAAACAAACGAAGAACGCCGTCGCATTCAGATGGAGCAGCAAACAAAGCCAGTTCAAAACAAGCGTCCTTCTGTCCCAAGCGGAAAGAGCTTTAATAAGAAGCCAAGCAACGGCTTCCATAGCGGAAACAGCAGGAACAAAGGAAATCCGCAGAATCCATCCCGTGGTACAAACACCTTCCAAAGCCGGAAAGGACCTCAGGGAGCTACCCATAGCTTTGGAAACAACAATCCAAGAAGAGGAAATACGAATCGTTCCTTCTCTCATACTTCTACTGGACATCAGTCCGGATTCATCCCGGTTTCTCAGATTACCGACAAATCCATCTTAGATGTAAAGCCAAGTGCAAAGAAAAACGATGAGGATAAAAAATAGCCCTTATACCCGCAAGGAGGAAAAACCGATTGTCCTCCTTGTTTCCACACCGATTGGAAACAAGGAAGACATCACTCTTCGTGCGCTTCGTATCTTCAAAGAAGCAGACATCGTTGCCTGCGAAGATACGAGAAACACGGGTCTTTTATTAGCATCTTATCAAATCAAGCCAAAGAGTTTAGTTTCTCTTTATGCTCAGAATGAAAAGAAAGAAGCTGAAAAGCTTGTTGATAAGGTCAGGAAAAACAAGCTGATGCTTGCTTATTGCTCTGATGCTGGTAGGCCAGGCATTTCGGATCCAGGTGCTCTTCTAGTCCAAACCTGTTATGAAAAAGGGTGTCCGGTTTCCATTCTACCTGGCGCCACTGCTTCTCTCTCTGCTCTTGTCCTGTCCGGCATTGATTCAGCAGACTTCTCGTTCTTTGGATTCCTTCCTACCAAGAAGGGACAAATCAAATCTTTCCTGACTCCTTTGAAAGACAGAAAAGAATCCTTGATTTTCTATGAATCCCCTAAGAGAGTCAAAGCAACTCTCCAAGTAAGGGAGGAAGTCTTCGGAAAAGAGAGAAAGGCAAGTCTGATTCGTGAGCTGACTAAGATTCACGAAGAAAGTTCTTTTGGAACCATTGAGGAAATTTCTGCTTCCTTAGGCGATGAAGTCAAAGGAGAGTGTATCCTCATCGTAGACGGAAACAAAGAAGAAAAGGCTTTGGATGAAGCATCCCTGAAGAAAAGAATCAAAGAAAAAAGGAAAGAAGGGAAATCCCTGCTTTCCTTATCGAAAGAACTAAGCACCGAAACGAATATTCCGAAAAATACAATCTATAAACTCGCTTTAGAGAGGAAGAAATAATCTATTTCAGTCCTTCTTCATCCCTCTGCTTATAATGCCTCTTAACCAAGGAATCCATCGGAGCAACCTTATCGATGATAAGCTTTGCAATCTTATCCCTTAAGGAACCCTCCGAATAATCCGCTTCGCAAAGAAAATCAACACGACGTTCATTGAAAAGCCGGGCAGCCGGCTTTTTCTTTTTCTTGTCGTAGACAGCAATCGCATAGCCGCCATTGCTTCTCACGGTCTTCCTGCACGGAACATCCGTTTCGCCATCTGCAATATAGATCCTGTTTTCAAAAGGAACCGGTTTATCCTCATCCGGCCTAGACGCATTGACCTTGTTATTCTCTCCAATATCTAATACACCTTTGTTGATACGATAGAGATACTGTGTCTTTGTTGTATAGTTCACAACCGATTTCGGCCAGACTGCTTCTCCGTTTTCATAGTAGTATTCGCAGGCGAATACTTCCATGAAATACTTGAAGAGTTTACTTCCTTCAATGATTTCCCGGTTACCAGAAGAGATGACATAATGCTGGACATCAACGCCTCTGTCCTGACCATATTTGTTAATTCTCGGGAACCAGTCCTCCACACCAGGAAAGAACTGAATATCCTTTCCAAAATTCTGGAAAGCTTCTCGGGTAATGGGAAGATTCCGTTTCTTGGATTCCAGTAGCCTTAGATACCTATAAGCAAGAAGCGGATCCCTTTTTTCCTTCTTTGTCCTCTCATTGGCAAGACTCCAGAATTCACCGGTCTTAATATCAAGAGAAGGAATAAAAGAATAGTTCTGCCTATCCGTCGTAGAAAGCGTATGATCGAAATCATACACGAAGGCAACAATTGTTTTTTTCGTCATAAATATCATCCTCCGTCCGAAATATCTTTTTTTCATTATAAACGAAAAACAATATGTATTTCAAATGTATGCAAACAGCAATGCTTAAAAAAGTTGTTTTTTTCTGTATCTTCGTTATCTTCATAGATTAAAATAATAACTGGAAAGAGGATCAATCTATGAAAGTCTGCCCGTATTGTCATCATGAGTATCCAGAAGGAAACTGGAATTGTCCGTATTGTCATAAGTATGTTCCGACCAATATCGTTGGAACCGGACATGCAACACAAGGTGACTTTTCAAAACTAGAAGAAGAGAAAAAAGTCTCCATTGAAGACCAGGATATCATCCGGGATGATAACCACATTTCCTCTTCTGCTGAAGATAGTGACGATGTCGAACCGGCTCAGCCCTATTCCTTCATTGAACATAATAACGGAGACCGGGACTAACAAATAGAAAGAGAAAAGCCTCCCTTCGCAGAGAGGCTTTTCTGTTGAAATATTATCTCTTTAGCACTTCGGCTTGAATTTCCGAGTCGATTCTACTGCCATAAGCCAACCGGAGTAGAGCTTCTCCCTTTCTTCTTTTTTCCTATGAGGATGATAGACTTTCGAGATTTCGTGGTTCTGCTTAATAACGTCCTTTGATTCAAAGAATCCTTGATACAGACCAGCCCTGTATCCGGCTCCTAAAGCGGTCGTTTCCACACATTCCGGAAGAAGAACATCACACTGAAGAATATCTGCTTGGAACTGCATCAATACCGGATTAGAGCTAGCTCCTCCATCCACCTTCAATCCAATCAATTCAATATTCGATTCCCGCTTCCTAGCTTCAATGACATCCTTTGACTGATAAGCAATCGAATCCAAGGTAGCCCGAATAAAATGATACTGGTTTGCGCCTCTGGTCAGTCCAAAGACAGCACCTCTTGCCTCATCGTCCCAATAAGGAGTTCCAAGTCCGACAAAAGCAGGGACGACATAGACACCTGCTGTATCCTCAACTTTTTCAGCAAGTACAGAAGATTCCTTAGAATCACGGAAGAACTGCCTCTGGTCTCTCAGCCATTGGACAATCGCTCCACCCCTAAGAACAGATCCTTCAAATGCATAAACCGGTTTTCCGTTTTCGCTCCAGGCAACCGTAGTAAGAAGACCTTGTTTTGAAATAATCGGTTTATTTCCGATATTCCTCAGCCTGAAACAGCCCGTTCCATAGGTGTTCTTCAAATCACCCTTATTAAAGCAGCACTGACCAAACAAGGCAGCCTGCTGATCACCGGCAACACCAAGAATATGAGTGTCTTTATCAAAAAATCTTGCAGGACCGAAATCAGACCTGTTGTCTTTCACTTCTGGCAGCCTAGAAGCAGGAATATTCCAGATCTTCAATAGTTCTTCATCCCACTTCCTAGTATGGATATTGAAAAGCCTAGTACGACTTGCATTTGTGACATCGGTATAGTGACAACAATCTCCCGTCCTCTTATAAATCAGCCAAGAGTCGACTGTACCAAACCTCAGCTCACCTCTTTCCGCTCTTTCCTGACCATTTGGAATATGATCCAGAATAAAACGAATCTTGGAAGCAGAGAAATACGGATTCCTTCTTAATCCTGTTTTCTGTTGAATCAGATCCGTATATTGTTCCCGTTCATCACAAAGTTCTTTTGTCTGCTTCGATTGCCAGACAATCGCATTATAGACAGCTTTCCCTGTTTTCTTATCCCAGACAATCGTGGTTTCACGCTGATTGGTAATGCCAATCGCAGCTATGTCCTTAAAACTGCAAGAGGAGACAACCCTTAATTGCCTGATAACATCAATCGTAGAAATCCAGATCGTATCGGGTTCAATTTCCACCCATCCAGGTTTTGGAAAAAGACAGGAGAACTCACGTTGTGCTTTAAAAGCAATCTTTCCGCTCTTGTCAATTAAGACAGCACGTGTGGATGTCGTTCCCTGATCGATTGATAGAATATATTTTTCCATCTTTGTTTTCCTTTCCGCATTATCCTTCTTATTTTAAAACCCCAATAGAAAAAAGAAAACCCTTATTCCAAGTAGTCGGAATCATGGTTCGTCTTACTTCGAGTTGTATTTCCCTGGAACCTTCGAGAATGAAATCGTGTTTCCATCCTTCGATGGTATGAATTGCCAGTGGGGAATCAACATCAGGAAAGTGTCATCGAATTTTCGAACGAAAACCGAGCGATGGATTTTCAAACATATTTTTGGCATTCTTTTGATTTGTGTGACATGGAAGAAAGCACTAGCTCAAAACCTATTTTGGAAATCCTGGTTTTATGATAGCTTTTGATTAACTACTATCGTTTTAAATGATAAAGCTGTTTTTTAATGTCCATATTCGTCTATTTTCATATCTTTATAGGCTTTTGCCCATTTTCTTTTTTTATTATTGATTTTTAAGATATATTATTTACAGAGGTACACGAACATGAAGCTCCTTCGAGTAGTGGCAAGTAACTTTAAAAATTGCTGTGATAACTTCACCATCGACTTTATGGCGAAATCCAAAAAAACATCGGAAGATAAAGAATATGAGTTACAGCCCATTTCCGATGAACTCTATGTATTCAATACGGTAGCTTTTGTTGGCAAGAATGCTTCTGGAAAGACAACAGCCGTTGATCTCCTTGATTGCTGTTACTCTATTCTTGGTGATTTCTGTTTGGAGAATAAACATTATTCCTATAATGGCATAAAGTTAGAAATCATCTTCTATCACGAAGGATTTATCTATAAATATCGTACCGAACTTGCTGATAGCACGACACTAAATAACAAAGCAAATTTTGTGAGTCAAACGCTAGAAAAAAAGAAATATTACAAGTCAAAAATCAAAAGCATTTATGCAGACGATGATTTTGAACCTGTATCCAATCTTGGCACACTTCCAGAAGACACATCCATTGTCTTCTTTGTCCTACAGAAAAAAGAAACCAGCGCAGTTTATTTTGACTGCAACGGAGAAGGTTCCAACACCTATCAATTGATGTTTAAAGCACTCCAGAAATACAATATCTCTACCGATATACTCTCGCACATTCTGCGGATCTTCGATGAAAACATCTGTGAAATTTCAAGGAAAGATGAGCATACTTTCTGTTTAACCTAAACTCCCATTAAATTTATACGCTTGATAAGAACAGAACTAAGAAAAAGAATTTTACGATAGTGAATTAGGTGTAAATTTTTAAAAAGGACCAATTTTTTTAATTTTTCTTATTCTATGGCCTTTCAATTTCACTTCAAAAAGCGTATAATTGTACGTGTATTGAGGACTGCGAAATGATCAAAACTAACCCGATTAAATTACCTAATGATAATCGATTTAAATCCTTTGCAAACGGATATGTTTACTTTAAAGGGAAGACAATCTGGGATAAAGAAAAAAAGCGTTCTTTTGATGACCGACGATGTGTTGGAAAACTCTGTAAAGATAAAAAAGGATATTTTCAGCCAAACGAAATTTATTATTCTCTCTTTCCAGAGTCAACAATTCTTGAAGAACCCGGAGAATTAGATTCTTATCTTCATGTTGGTGCTTATCTTGCCTTAAGAGAAGCGGCAATTAAATGTGGAGCGCTAGAATCATTAAAGAGAGCTTTTCCAAATAGTTGGGATACTATTCTTGCTTATTCGATATTTAGGGTTGATACCGAAAAATCTCGTTCTCAGCGATATGAAAAGTGGGGATTTTCAAATTACTCTGGGTTAGACCATAGTATTTCTACAGAAGACGCAAGTAGAAGGTTTGCCTCAATCAAATATTCCGACATTGATATGTTTAGGAGTGAGTTTAGAAAAAATTATAAAGCTTCAAAAATTTCAAATCGAAAACTAGTTATCGCTTTTGACTCTACCAATATCAACACGAATAGTAATAATCTGGAAACAGCGGAATTTGGGCATCCTAAAAAGAATGAAAGACTCCCTATCGTATCAACAGCAAGGGGAGTAGATGAATCAACCGGCATACCTGTTTATTATGAAGATTTTATTGGTTCACTTCTTGATAAAACTCAACTCGAAACGACACAAAGGAAAATCAAAGAGTTAGGTTTTAAGAATGTGTTTTTCGTTTTTGATCGTGGTTATTATAAGTCCGAAGAATTGAGAAAAATTGCACAAAGCAACTCTTTCGCAATTATGGTGCCAGACAATGTCATGACTTCTTTTGATTATATTGAACATAATGGAATGCACATCAAAGATCAAGAAGCTTATTTCATTAAAAGCGAGAACGCTTATGGAATTCAACTTGAGTCAGATAATTTCCTTAATAGGCATACCTATACTTATATTTTCTACGATGAACGTTCAGCAATTAAAACAAAAGAAACGATTCACTCTAAAATACTGAATGCTATTCGTCTTTTAGAAAATAGAAAATATGATGATGAGCTTGCAAAAGAGTATTCAAAGTACTTAATCATCACTAAGGGCAAGGATGGAAAAAATTTGATTGAAGAAAACCTCGAAGTGATTCAGAAAGAAATTAATTTTGCTGGGTTCTTTAGGGCACTTTCAAACGAAAAGTTGACACCTGAAGATAGGTTAATGAGATTAAGAAAAAGAGATCGAGCAGAAAAAGTATTTTGTCAAAGGAAGAGTTTTACGGATAGTGAGAAATCTTATTGTCACGGAACAAACACCTATATTGGACGGAACTTTGTTTTGTTTTTTGCTTTGATTATCCGGTTAGCTTTTCGTTTCTTTGAACAGCAGTACTTTGATAAAGAAAGATATGTAAGTGATGACACAACTGCAACAATACTCGGCTATGTTTCCAAACTAATTGCCTACAAATCTACTACTGGTGTTTGGCAACGAAAATATGCTCTAACTAGCAAGAGGAAATCTATCTTTAAAAGCCTGGATTATGATGAGGACAAAATTGATTCCTTCCTGAAACTAGAACTTAAAAGCGTATAAATTTAACGGGAGTTCAGGTCATTAATTCCTGGATTAAACGCGTCTCCAATAGGGTCTTTTATTTTAAGTCAAAGCTTATCTTTTATTTCAGATCACTTGTTTGATAAAATTTTCCCCACAACTGATGGCGACCATACTTTAACAAAAGGCAATGATGGAAAATACATTTACAGTTACGACAACCCAAACAGCTTTACAAATATTGAAGCCAGGCGTGATTTTTGCGAATTGAGAAAATCCTCTTATTTCCGAATGCCACCATATTCAAACGCAAACAAAACAAACAATGAAATCAAAAACAACAGGCAGACTCCTTTGTTATTCAAAGATGAAACTGATTCCATTAATTTTTGGCACACCGTAATCTCATCGCAAACAAGCAGCGATTATACAGCTGTAGTCGCTCATCATATTTCTTTGGATATTTTCAATGATGACTCCATAGCTATATTTAAATTTGATCCGACTTTTTTAACAAACATTCAAGGAACTTGGGGCTATTTATATGGAGTAGATATCAGTCCTGCAAAAAAAGAGATTAGCAGCACTAATCAATCAGTCCATGTTGCTTTTGGTTCGAAACACTCACAAGATATTGATTTCACTCCTCTAGTAACTTCTGATTATGATTTAATTTTAACTGATGCTACGCCAGAATCAAAATTCTATATTGAAGGATTTTCCTCTGCCGCAGGAGTTGAAAACTCTGACGGTTTCACCAGTGTATTTATTCCAACTATTAGTTCAGCAAAGTTGAAAATAAATTATTCCTTCAAAGTAAATATTCACTTAATCAAAGGAAAAACATACCATATCCATGTAAGACGACTAATAACAAAACAATATTTTGGTTTTGGAAAATTTGCCATTTATGAAGCACATAATGGTCTTGGCTCTTTGCAAGAGAAACCTCTTACTGGTTCTTCAACTGGTAAGATAAGTCAGATGGTTGAATACAAAGGTCTGCAACAAACCTATCATTTTTATAGTAAGGAAGATCAAATAGTTACTATAGCTCTATCTGCTAGTAAAGATACTTATCTTACTTTATTAGATGATAAGTATCGTCCTTTTATAAATGATGATGATAGTTTCGGAGGCAGAAACGCTGGCTTAATAATTCGTGTGAAGGCCTTCTCCCCAATTTTTGTTTCTCCCAGACTTTATTCTCAATCTTCATCAGATAAAATTTCAAGGACAATAAGCAACAGTCTATGGATTCCATCATTTCAAAACAATCACAATTACCCCACCCCTGTGATGAACATTAAAGTCGATTGTTCAAAAGCACAAGATTACTATTATTATGTTTCATTCAATGAAGATTGTGAGTTTACTCTTTACAATAAGTATTGGAGTGAGTATGCATACGTTTATATTTATGATTCTCAATTTAATGAAATAAAAAATTCAAGAATGGATGATGACACTATGCTAGTCATAAATGTAAAATCGAATGAAGTCTTCGTGATTCGAGTTAGTGTTTACAACATTGATAAAAAGAGTTATTTTGCATCCATTTTGGTACAATAAAGGAGAACAATTTAATGAAAAAACATGTTGCAATAATAGCACTTGTCTTACAGAATCTAAGGCTACTATGTCTGTCTTTTCTGACAATTTCAAAAACCAGTTTCTCCATTAACAATGAGCGATTCAGAATCGAAGAGATTTATGCGGAAAGCAAGGAAATCAACCAAGACTACTTCAGGTTTCAAGGAAAAAGATCTGCTTTAGTCCAGTCGCTTCCAAACCCCCTACCAGGAGAGGAAATCAATGCAAGAGATGGCACCTATTCTTTCACAATCCTCACAGACGGACTAAAGGAAGACACCATCCTTTCAGAGGGACGTTACCCTGAAAACGACAATGAAATCATGGTTTCCCGTATTTTTGAAAGCACCATAAAGCTAGCAAAAGGGGAAAAGTGGCTTGGCTATGAGTTCAAGCAAAAGCAGCTGCTTGGAGATACTGTGCTAAAAGTAGTTGGTATCCTAGATACAAAAGTAAACGTCTTATCAAAAGATAATCGAAGGAGCCCTTTCTTAATTAGCAGGATTGATACATCTTTTCTCTGTACAGAGAATCGGTTTAATGCGATAATTGATTCTTCTTCCAACTATATTTCAAGGTCCTACTATATTTCAAAGATAGAATCTCTGAAACAATTCAAGTCAATTCTAAGAAATCCAGATATTGAATGTACCTATCAATCAAACAAAACATCCGGTTTAGATGCCGGGGCAGTTAGCATGACAGAATTGATTCTCTATTTTCTGATTGTTCCTTTTTTCCTTGCCTATAGGATTTTATCTATTCATTTCCAAATCACCTATTCTGTCAAGGCATCCATAATCAGTTCAGTTATTTTGTTCCTCACTGGATTCTTAAGCACTCTGATAGCAGATATCATTTGGAAATCAGCAACCAGGACATCTCCTTTCTATTTCCATTTAGGATATACAGCCTTAATCTACGTTCCTTTTGTTATTTTCGGTCTTCTTGTGAATCTAGCACCTCACATAAAAAGATTCATTCACAAGAAAAAAACCGACAAGCTCTATCGCTCCATCGGTTTATAGTTCTATAAAGTCTAATTACTGATCGTCGCCGGAAAGATCTACTTCACTCACGTACCTATTCGGTATCCTATTTCCTTTGGTTATAATCGGATCCTTTGAAAATCCAACAACATGAAGGAAAAGATTTTTCAGGTTACCAGAAACAATGTTCCTATCGAAAGCATGGTCTTTCTTTCCGTTTTTGATAACATAGCCAGAGCATGGCAGAGAGAACTGAAGGCTCTGTCCATCAATTCCGGAATTCAGTCCTTTCAATTCGGTAATGTAGATTCCGTCTTTCCTTTCCGCAAAGATTTCATCTAAGCTCTTGTCGCCTTTTTGAACCGTTAAGACCAAGGGCTCGCCTTCTCCGTTTCCACAAGAGCATCCATTGGATTCCTTGTTCTCTTCATGAGCAGTCTCTAAAGAGTAGAAATAAGTCTTAAGAATACCTTTTTCAATAACAGGAAAATCTTGAGTCGGATAACCATCTGCATCAAAAGAACCAGATCCCCTGTATTCGATATGCGGAGTATGAAGGATAGTCACAGCATCCGACCTGATTTTCTGATTGAGCTTTCCTTCAAAGAGAGAAAGGTGTTTATGAACCTGTTTTGCAGACAGCTGTCCCCTATAGCAGTTCAGAAGAACAGAAGCCCTGCTTTCTGAGAAAACACAGGGATAAGTTCCTGACGGGAGGCACTCGGGGTGGAAGAAATCCATGGTTAATTCAAGCAAGGAAGGAATCTTTTCCTCTAGTTTCTTCTTTAAATCGGTTAAGGAAATCCTAGAATAAGCACCCTTCTCGGAATTCCGGATAACTCCATCTTCGCTTTTCGCAGAGATATACCTGCTTCCCGTAAAGTACTTCGTTTCTTCTTTACAGTCTAATCCAAGACTGTTCTTCTTTTCACCGCCCTCTTCAGACCTAGAAAAAGAAACGTCGACATTGATAATCCGGGAATCCTTTGAACGGATTTCATCGGAAAGGGAAGAAGCTTCTTTTCTCCTCTCTTCTAAATTCGATGGAACGAAGTCCTCACGAAGAGTCTTGGCCTTTTCATATTCCGCCTTGCCATCAAAGTAGTTCTCAATCTTATCTTCTCTGCCAAAAGAAGACCTCTCTTTGACAGAGGAAATAATATCATCCCTCCTATCCGGCTCATACGAATCAAGACTATAGATTCCCTTTTTTCCATCATAGATTCCTTTAAAGGAATACTGAGAAGAGGAACCAATCTGCTGACTCTCCACTTCCTCATTATGAATAGAAAGACTCGTTTCTTTCGAATAGCTCTCCGAAACAGAAAGAAAATCCATCCCAGCTTGCTTTGCAGCAAGGAAACATGCTTTGGAATCAATGTTCATTTTTAGTCTTCCTTCTTTCCACCGACAAGCCTATGAGAAATAAGCAACGTCGGTTGACCAACCGATACCGGAATACTGCCGCTAGCCGCACCACACCTTCCAGGAGCTAAGGCAAGATCATCACCGACCCTTGTGATATTTTTGAGAATTTCATATCCATATCCCGTCAAGGTAACCGGTTTGATCCTATGATCTAACTTGCCATCCTTAATCACATAAGCGATATCACTCGTGAAAAGGAATTGATCCGTGGTAGGGTTCACTTGTCCACCTGAAAAAGCCTTGCAATAAATGCCGTCTTTTACAGAAGCAATAATATCTTCCTTTTTGCTCTTTCCGTTTCCAATGTAGGTGTTGGTCCTACGAGTGGTTGGAGCATACTTATAGTTCTGACGACGACAAGCACCCGTCGGTTTCCTACCTAATCGCTGACCATTATCCTTATCCAGCCTATAAGATACAAGAACACCGTCTTTGATTAACTGATTCTTTGTCGGGGCATGTCCCTCATCATCAAAGCTTTCGCTTCCCCATGCATTCCAAATCGTGCCATCATCAAAGGCGTTGACAACATCCGAGGCAATCTTTTCTCCAAGCTTGCCAGCAAAAGGAGATTCTTGATGGGAAATCGCAACACCTTCCAGCGGATGGCCACACGATTCATGGAAAAGAACTCCACCAAATCCATTTCCAAGAACAACCGGCCTTTCTCCGCTTGGTCCATAGGGAGCAGAAAGAAGCTCAACCGCAAGTTCCGCTTGTTCTTTACAGATTCTAGGGAAATCCGTTTCCTTTAGAAGCTCAAGTCCTTCCCTTTTGGAAGGAGCATCATATCCAGTTTCAAACTCTTTTCCATCGGTAGCTACAGCAACAACAGCAAGCCGACAGACCGGTTGATGTTTCTTGCAGAAAAAGCCATCGGAATTGTAGATTTCAATATAAGCATCCACGTTGGCTAAAGAAACGGTCACATCCTGAATCAAGGGTGAGACAGAATAAGCCGCCTTTTCCCCTTCTTCGAGATAGGCGAGCTTTTCCTCTAGGCTTTTTGCAGAGAAAGGAATCTTCCTCGGGCAAAGATCCGAGAACTTCTTTTCTACTAGCTGAGATAAAACCTTTTCCTGGCTTCCATCAAATCCATAGGAAAGACTCTTTGCCAAGGAAATCAGAGCAGGAACAGAGATATCGGAAGAGTATCCGTAAACAGTCTGTTTTCCTTTCCTGAGCCGGATACCAGCCCCGATCGTATGGCTCTTGGATACCCCATAAGGCTTCTGATATCTCCGAGCAATATTCTCACTCTTGCTATCCTGCAGATAAATCTCTGCAAAATCCGCACCGGTAGCTAAACCAGCATTCAAAATCTGGATAGCTTCATCATTCGTAAGTTTCATCTTTTATACTCATAAGAAGATTTCTTCTTATTTTTATTCTTTTTCTTTGCAGTGAGAAAGTTCAGTGCATTACGAGAAGAAAAGATAATATCAAGAGCAAGGAAGATACCAGAGAAGATAAAAATAACCCACACCATCCTAAAAGGAGAGACCGAATGTCCAAAGAAGGATAACGTCAAGGAGAATTCATTCGTCAGCTCTTTGACAAGGGGAAGGAAGACTTCAAAACCTGGTTGAGAGAACTGAGCAGTCAGCCTTTCAATCGGACGAGTCCTAAAGTAGTTTCGAAGAAGACCGGCAGAATAGGTGCCAGGGAAGAACCTCGTGATTTCATTGATATACTTCGGTCCCCTATTCGATGGCCTATAGGCA
The DNA here is from genome assembly GCA_900549915.1 of uncultured Mollicutes bacterium. Classification (GTDB taxonomy): domain Bacteria; phylum Bacillota_I; class Bacilli_A; order RFN20; family CAG-288; genus Enterosoma. The sequence continues at coordinate 21,626 of URQF01000004.1, forward strand.
CCAATCAAGAATCCAACGCCAGCAGAGACAATAGCAACAATCGGTGACCTTACCGCTTCTCGTTGAATAAAGGAGCAGATAAAGTAAGTCAGAGCAGAGGCTGATAAGGAAGAGAGAAGAATAACCCCAATAACAGCAAGGAAATCAACAAAGGAAATCCTATAAGCACCATAGGCGGCAAGATAGATTAAGCAAATAAAGTAGACAATCAGATTGATCCTAAAAGTCACAATCCAGTTAAAAATCCTATAAGAGAAGGAAATCGTCCGTGGAAGAATCGGAGAAGAGACAAAATCCATGGAAATCTTTCGTTCCTTATCACGGACAACAATATAGTTGGAGTTCAGCGATACCGTAATACAGGAAACGGCAAGAACACCCGAAATCATCCAGCAGTCCGCGATACCATAAATACGATGCCTCAATGGTTCCCTTTGTTCCCCTTTAAGCCTCTCAAGCGTTAATCCATGGACATTGGTCACCCTGAAATTCTTAATTTCGTCAATTTCCATCGGACGAAGGAAGACAACATAAACAGCAAAAATCGCAAGAGGAACCATTAACGTAAAGATCCTCGTAGGGACATCCTTAAGAAAAACTAAGAAATGACGACGAACCAAGGATAAAAACGCACGCCATTGATTCGAGTAAGACTCATTCCGCTTCATGATGATCAGCCTCCCTGATCTGTTTGATGCCAGTGACATTGAGGAAAACATCATCCCTGCTTCCCTTCTTCACTTCAAAGTCATCCATAATATCTTTGTATTTTTCTAACAGTGCAATCGCATCCTTGGAATCTTTAACCTTCACCTGATAAGTATGGGCATCATGATTATAAGAATAAGGTCGCTCCATTCCTTTCCTAATTGTTTCAAAGTCATCCGTATTCTTGTGATGAATCCTGACATAATCACCAGAATAAGTATCCCGTAAGAAAGCGGGTGTGCCTTCGGCAATAATATGTCCGTGGTTCCTAATTAAAACATAAGTTGCTTTTTCTGCTTCTTCCCTGTAATGAGTAGTTAAAAACACAGTCATTCCAGTCTGTTGACGAAGTGTATTAACAAGGTTCCACACAGAAAGGCGAGTCTGTGGGTCAAGTCCTGTCGTTGGTTCATCAAGAATCAAAAGCTCCGGATCATGAACCATGGCACGTGCAATATCCACACGTCGTCTCTGTCCGCCAGAGAGTTTGCCAACGGGACGATTCCTAAAGGAAGACAAATCAAGCCTATCCGTTAGAACCTGAAGCCGCTTTTTGAATTTATCGCCAGTGATTCCGTAAAATCCCGCACGAAGAGTAAGATTCTCTTTCGGAGTCAGAACTGGATCCAGGACCGAGTTCTGGAAGACGATTCCAATCTTGTTTTTAATGGCATCCCGGTGCTTATCCAAGTCAAGTCCATCAATATAAATCTTTCCAGAATTTTTAGGAATAATACTGGTAATGATGTTAATCGTGGTCGACTTACCAGCGCCATTTAAACCAAGGAACGCAAAAAGGCTTCCTCTTTTCACTGAAAACGAAATTCCATCAACCGCAGTGAAATCATCATAGGTCTTCACAAGCTGAGACACTTCCCTAATGACATCACTTGGTGAATGAATTTCGTCTTTCTTATGCCTATTCAATAAATTAATCATGCTTTACTACTCTCTTTCGACAAAATAAATGGAGATTCTTTTACCTTCTTTTTATTCAAAGACCTATTCTTTGCCCAATTCTTCTGGATAATACGAGCTAAGTCGAAGGCAAAGGACATCCTGGCCTTCTTTTCCTTTTTATCTTGCTTTGGAAATTCTAGAATAAACTTTCTCCTGAAACGGCTCGGATTCGCAATAATCTCTCCAGCTTCCGTAATTCCGATATCATTGATGGTACTGAATAGTCCAGATACTAACCTTTCTTTTTCTTTCTTTTCTTTCAGCTTCGTTTCCAAAAGCTCATTCACACTATCCGCAAGCAACAAAGCGGTCGGATCAAGTGCATCTACAGTATCCAGTTCATAAAGGCAGTCTTTCTTCAGATGCCAGTTTGCTAAATCGTGTTGATTGACAAAGTCATTCTTTGGAGAAGACAGGACGATCTTCGTCACCTGTTCATGGAGAAGCAGAGAACCGACAACATCGCACTGAGGAACAATATGAATGATTTTCTCCTGCATCCGGAGATGACCAGGAAGATCATAGATTTCCTTAGCAAGCCCCGGTCCATCATCGCTGTAGACAGTAAGAATACGTTCGGATTCTTCTTTTGAAAGCATCGATGCCGCATAGACAGCAAGGTTTCCGCCTTTGGAATGACCAAGAACAACAAACTTCCGTTCCGGGTAACGCTGCCTCTGCTCCTTCAGGAACTTAGCAGCAGAGACCTGGCCAGGGACAGAAGGATAAATAGCAAGATTCCTGCTTTCTTTCCATCCAAGAATCGAGTTATCCGTGCCACGATAACAGACTGCTATAGTATGTTCATCCAGTTCGATGCAGAAAGCACCGAACTGTGTCTTGTCCTTATCCGAAAATTCAAATCCAAACGAGGTCCACTGCAAAGAGGAAAAACGAGAAGACTTTAGCAGAGCGGCTGCAACAAGAATCTGTTTCTTGCTCCAGTCCGGATAATGATACAGAAGGAAATCGGGACGAAGCCAATAAAGAAAGTCCTCGGCTGCCTGCTTCAGAGAGAGAGGCTTAAAAGACTCATTGGTCTTTTCAAACTTCTCCCATGGAATGTAGGCAAGACAGGCGAGGACTAAATTATCAGCATCATTAAAACGGAGTTCTTGAAAGGAAGTGTTTCCATAAGCATAGAGATAATCCCAGATGTTCGGGAAATCCTTCTCCAAAAAGCTCCGTTCAGACATCCTATTTTATTTCCGTTTTAAGGTCGGGAAGAGAAGAACATCACGGATAGAATCGGTTTCTGCAAAGAACCTGCAGAGACGATCGATTCCGTATCCGATACCACCTGCCGGCGGCCTTCCGTATTCAAGGGCTTCGCAGAAGTCCGTATCGACTTCACAGGCTTCATCATTGCCCTTTTTCTTTTCTTCGACTTGTTCTTCAAAACGAGCACGCTGATCAAGAGGATCATTGAGCTCAGTGAAGGCGTTGCACCTCTCATGAGTAGAAATGTACCTCTCAAAACGCTGGGTGAAGCGAGGATCATTTGGATCCTTCTTGGCAAGAGGAGAAATATCAACCGGATGCTGGCAGACAAAAGTCGGCTGGACAAGATCCTCTTCACAGAACTTTTCGAAGAAAGCATTGAGGATGTGTCCCCATAAGAAGTGAGGTTCCACTTCGACATTGTATTTCTTAGCAAGTTCTTTGGCCTCTTCTAAGGTCTTGACCTGATAGAAATCAACACCGATCTTTTCTTTGATAGCGCCAGCCCTAGTGACCTTCTTGAACGGCTTAGATAAATCGATATCATAGCCAAGCCACTTGAACTGTTCCTTGCCAACGATTTCCTTTGCAAGATAGTGGAAGAGATCTTCGGTCCTCTGCCTCCTGTCATCGAGGTTTCCATAAGCCTGATAGGCTTCCCTGGAAGTGAACTCCGGATTGTGAGTGGAATCGACGCCTTCATTACGGAAGTTACGTCCAATTTCATAAACACGCTCCCTGCCACCGACAAGCAGACGTTTTAATTCAAGTTCGGTTGCAATACGAAGATAGAAATCCGAATCAAGAGCGTTGTAATGAGTGACAAACGGTTTTGCATTAGCACCACCGAGAATCGGCTGAAGGATCGGAGTCTCGACTTCGACATAGCCAAGCCCGTCCCTGAAACGACGGATACCAGAAAGAATCTTCGGACGCCTGAAAGCAATACGCTGGCTGTCTTCGTTGACAATAAGGTCGACATAACGATGACGACGGCGATCTTCTGGATCCGTAAGTCCGTGGAATTTATCCGGAAGCGGACGAAGAGCTTTGACAAGATGCGTGTAAGCAGTAGCACGGATGGTAACTTCTCCGGTCTTTGTTTTCCTCCTGACGCCTTCAATACCGCAGATATCGCCTAAATCTGCCCTCTTGAAAACCTTGTAGTTTTCTTCCCCGACAACATCCTGACGGATGTAAATCTGGATGCGTCCAGTCTTATCCTGAAGAGTAAGGAAAGAAGCCTTTCCCATCTTCCGGAGAAGAACAATACGGCCGGCAATCTTAACTTTGCTGTCTTCCTTGACTTCTTCCGGCTGGAGAGAGGCATAGTCTTTTTTCAGCTGAGCAGCAGAAGAATTGACATCGAACTTATGTCCGAAAGGATCGATTCCCCTCTGACGATAGAGATCAAGTTTCTCTCTGCGGTGCCTTTCCTGGTCGTTCAGTTGCTTTTCATATGCTTCTTTTTCTTTTGCTTCGTTATTGTTTGGATTTGCCATATTCTGTCCTTTCCTAAAAGAGTAAATAAATACTAGCAATATAGTTATTATACTAGATAAAAAGGGAAAAACTAGATAATAGAAAAGACCTGAGGAACAGAATCAAGAACTCCTCAAGTCTTTCAACTATTTTTCACTTTCCTGAGCGTTGGAAAGGAAGTCCTGAATCGAGTCATCGAAATTGATGACAAAGTAGGCTTTCTTGCCAAACTTACCATCGACTTCTTTTTCCAGATACTTAATTAAAGAATTCCGTCCGTTATCATCATCGATATCATTTGGCATGACAACATCGAAAACAAGATTAACAAACTTATCAGCCGTTACAAGACGGAAGTCATGCCTATGAATCGAATGACCATATTTCTTCAGCGCTTCCAGGACTGCCTGATGATATTGATCTGTTTCTGGATCATGGACCCTGATAGGATCCCTATGAATCGTGAGCTGGATATCCATCGTCTTTTGGATTTCCCGTTCGATTTCGTCAATCCTTTCATGGCTCTTCCTAATCGGAATCGAAGCATCGACTTCCACATGGATAACAGCAAAGACGACCTTACCATAGCAATGCCTTGTCAGATCATGGACGCCAAGAACGCCTTTGTGAGCAAGAATCCGATTGACCATCGTTCGGATGACTTCCTTGCTTGGTGCTTCTCCAATCAGAAGTTCTGTTGCTGTCTTCCTAATTCCAATTCCAGATATGATAACAAGAACGGCAACTGTTAAAGTAAAGAAGCAATCGACATTATAGGATGTAAACCAAGTGATGATAACACCAACAATAACAAGCAAAGTAGAAATCCTGTCGTTTCTAGAATCCTTGGATAAAGCCTCTAACTGGAGCGAGTTAATCTTCTTGCCTAAAGAACGATAGAGAAGAGACTGGGATAATTTGATCAGAATAGCAAGGGCAAGGATAGAAAGAGTGACGGCAAACTTCACTACATTTTTGCTGCCATCTGCAGATAGGAAAGTCTGATCTAAGGTTGGTTTGCCTGTTGAAACAATAGACTTAAAGAAGACGATACCATCGTTGATGCCTTGATATCCCATTACAACGCCAAGAGCAATGATGACACAGGAAATAATCAAGGAGATCACATATTCCCTTCTTTGGTGTCCAAAAGGATGTTCTTTATCGGCTTTCTTAGCCGAAACCTTGAATCCGAAAATCGAAAGGAAATTATTACCGAAATCCGATAAGTTGTTGATAGCATCTGCAAGAATCGATGTCCTATGCCTGATAACGCCGATTACAATCTTAGCTAGGAACAGAATCAAGTTGGTAATCAGTCCGAACAAAGACCCTAACAATCCGTATTTTTTCCGGACTGTAATATCTTCTGTGTTTTTATAATCTTTAACGAAAAGTCTTAATAACAGGTTTGTCATAGCATATCACCTCCTTAATAGACTAATTCATTTTCATTCCTTTAGAATAGGCTAACTGCATATTTTTGATTTTAAACGATAAATTCGTTCGGGACTTTTTCTTTTTCATACTATAATATAAGCTATATGAATAACTCAGCAATGTACAGAGTTCAATTCCTTTTAAGGAATCAGGAACTCCTTATCGCATATTCGCAGAGGATCAAATCCTTATCCTTTACTCTTGCTTTAAGAAATGTGGAGGAAGGAAAGGATGGGCTCGATTCGGAAGAAAGAAGGAGCGATGAAAACGAAGAGCTGATCTACAGAGAAGCAGATCAGTTTGCCAGGCTTTTGCCAAAGAGGACAGACGGAAACACGAGGAAGGATTTCCTTCTGAATAGTGAAGTACTGACAGAAAGCAACATCAATGATGTTCTCTCTGTTCTTGCTTATAAAGAAGAACAGCAAGATATCTATGGTTCTCCTTTCTCCCCAATGGATTTGTCCAAGGAATCCATTACGGATGCCTATATTGAATTCCTGATTCGCCTTCTCTCTTGCTATCGTGTGAAAGCAAGGAGTGATTCTATCCAGGAAGGAATACTCGAATACGGAGTCGAGCCTTTCATAGTACCAGAGGACGAAGTTCCTTTCTCTGTCCTAGATGGAATCTATAACAGGAACGAAGAAGAAAGGCAGAAGGAACTATCCGTTTACTTACACAGCCCTTCCAGCGATGAAGACGAAGACGGTGAAGAGAAAGCAGCAAAGAAAAGCATACAAGCAATTCTCAGCTACTTCCAATCGAACAAAAAGGAGAAGAAAAAATGATCGAAGAAAACAATCTTCCGAAAGTAGGAACACCAGACGAAGCATTAAAAAAGAGGACAGAAGGATACAAGCAGTTCTTAGATACTGCTGCAAAATTCAGGACCATTGCCGAATACTATTCCGATGAGAAGAATGTCGGCCAGGACTTAAGTCCCGAGTTCACGAAGAATTTCATCTTTAACCGTCAGAAAATCGAATCCTTATCGGATGAGGATCTCATTGCAACCTTAGAGTCCTATACCCTTCTCGAACTCAGCTATTTCGATGATGTCAAAGAGAACCTCGCTGATTACCGGAGACTTGTCGAAGAGGGTCCGGACGAGAACGCAACTCCTTACGATCAAGCCTGTGACTACCTTGCCGTAAAAGACACCTTCACGGATATCAACGATACCTTCTATGATGTCTGCCGGGCAAGGAGGTATGACCGCCGGGCAAGGACAAACTTCGGAGATCCCGACTACGACCTTGTTGCCAAGCAAGAACAGGAAGTAAAAGAATAACAAACAAAAAAAGCAGCTCATCCGCTGAAAGAGCTGCTTTTTTCGTTCTCTATTTGAAACGACTTGATAGAATCATTTCCTAGTTGATAGAATAACCCGCTTTAGATGCTCGCCACGAATAACATCTTTCCGGACATTCTCAACATTCTTCAACCTATTCTGATAAGCAAAAGAATCCAGTCTTGATAACACAGAAGGTATCTCATCCAGTGAGGACACGGAGATTCCAATTCCTTTCTTAGCCACAAAAGAAGCTAAGGAACCTTCTCTCCAGACAACAACCGGTTTCCTGCTTGCCCTATAAAGACCAAACTTGTGAGAAGTGTTGATTCGCAGATACTTACCAAAGTTTCCGCCACACGTCTTTGCACTCTTTCCATCCCAGACAAGACCAAAGCGACCATCTAAGACAGAAACAAGCTCCTCCGGTTTATATTCCCCGCAGTAGTTTCCTTTGTAATTCGAAGCAAACCCTTTTCCGTAGAGATTGATTCCTTCCTGGACAAGAACATCCGGAAGCTGAGAGATAAAGCTAGACTTTGCCAGATTGCCAGCAAAACAAAGAAGAGCATTTCGATTCTTGTTCGGAGTATCCGGACAAAGATAATCCCAATAATCATAATTAACCGTCTTTACCTTTTTCGATACTTTCAAAGTATCAAAGAGGACTTTATCCATTTCATCGGAAGCTGAAATCCTATAGTCTCCCCTATCCAAGCAAGAAGAATCGCTCCAATTGACAATCGGATTACGGAACCGGATACCATCTAAATCATGAATAAAGAAAACTATCTTCATTCCTTTTCCTTTTGCATAGGAAACAATTTTGCTGTACCCAGCGAATTTGATAGCAAATGGAAAGTCAAGGAAAAGATAATCACCCTTCTTGCACTTTTTCTCAATCAGACCGAGAATCTCATTCACATATCCGCCAAGAATATCCCTATTCGATGCAAAATACTGAATCTTCTCGTCATTCAGAGTCAGGATTTCGTTTTTCAAAGGCGTAAAGCCTAAGGATTCATAAATATGATGAAGATCCTCACGCGACTTATTCAGTGCGTTATAGCCAATATGGGTAATATGAAAATCAGGAATGTAGAACGCGCTCATCTTAGTCTTTATTATTATCCAGATAGAATTTCTTGCAGTTGTTATAGACCTTTTTCAAAGACGGATACCTATTCAGATACACGTCATGATAAAGCCGTTCATAAACAGCGTGGTTCTGAGGATTAGGAAGAATAACCTTTCCTTCTTTGACCCTGTTCTTCACAGCTTCCTTAGGAGAAGAATAAACACCAGCCGAGACAAAACCTGCCCTAGCTCCACCTAAGGAAGAAGATTCCGGAGTAGCTGAAATATGGCACTCAATGCCAAAGACATCCGCTACAATCTGCGGGACAATTTCGTTCACGGATCCACCTCCGGAAAGAACAATATAGTCCGGCTTACGATGAGTCTTCTTCCTGATTTCATCGAGTCCTTCCCGAAGTGCAAAAGCGAGACCCTCGTAAATAGCACGGACAAGATGGAATCTGGTATGAACAGCAGAGAATCCGACAATCGAACCCTTAGCATTCGGGCGCTTAAGTCCTGGTCCCCAGTAAGGCTGAAGGACAAGTCCATCCGATCCAGCAGGAAGCTTAGCGACCTGTCTATCAATATAATTTTCAACGCTCCTATGGAGCTTCTCGGCTTCTATCCGATCATTGGCGCCAAAGTTATCCAGATACCAGCGAAGCATCCAAAGTCCGCGGTAAATCTGGACTTCTAAATCATAGCCGCCTTTATATGGAGTGATATAGGCAGGAAGGAAACGCTCCGGCTCTGAATATTTCTTATCCACAACATCAATCGAACAAGCTGTTCCTAAAGAGATAGATGCAGTTGTTTTATCCCTGCATCCATTTCCGAATGTCTCACAAGATTTATCGCTTCCGCAAGCAAACACAGGAGTACCTTCCGGAATAGAGGATTTTCCGCTGAACTCATCCGTAACTTTTCCGATAACAGAAGAAGGTTCTACAAGCGGTGGCAAAGCAGAAAAAGGGATACCGAAAACACTCTGTTTCGGATGAATCTTTCCATACCACTTTCCAGTCTTGAAGTTAATTGGATAATGTCCAATCGTATCCGCTGTAGAACAGACAAGGTTCCCAGTCACCTTATAATTAAAATAACCACCAAGAGGAACATAGTACTTCCTCTTAGCCCAGTTTACTTTCTCATGACTCTTAATCCAGTGGGTTCCAGTACGTTCCGAATTATAAACAACCGTATCGGTCCTTCCAATGACATGGAAAAGAATCCGTTCATACCATTTCAGGTTCTTGCCGTTCAGTCTCTCGACTCTTTGGTCCAGCCAAAGAATACAAGGACGAATCGGATTCTTATCTTTATCTAATAAAACAGCCGTATCTCGGAACGGAACCCTTGTCCTTCCAAGGACACTAGAGAGAATATCTGGATAGCGAGCTTTTAAATCGTTGGTAGCCAGACAAAGCCTATCCAAATAGAAATCGGCATCTTGCTCTGCAAATCCGTTCGCAGGAGAATTATAAGCAACTGGATATTTCTGCTGAGAAAAGGCGAGAGTCTCACCTTTACGATTAATCACAGATGCACGCAACGACTGTGTTCCGACATCAATAACAAGCCTGTTTTCTTTTTCCATAGTGTAGTAAAGCCTCAGTAAACTTAGGAAAATTATAGCATCTAAGAGAGGATTTCTTCTGTTTTCTTTTCTTCTTTATTTTGATTTGCATGACAAATAGTATGTTTCTTTTCCACTCTGAGCTAAGGTAAACATCAAAGGGACTGAAATTCTTTAGGGCAATCGCAAGAAAGGGGAAATGCTGTTGATTAGGGCATTTCCTTTTTTCTTGAAGATATTGTATTGTTTGCTGTATACTATACACGTGAGAAAAACAGCATACCCGGAATTCATCCGCAGGTTTCGGCCCAAAGGCACCTGCCTGAAAAAGGCAGGCGATATTTACAATGTCTATCAGGTCACTTCGAAAAGAATGCCCGGGAAAAAGTATCCGGTTCCGCAGACCGGCCCGCTTCTCGGCTATAT
>URQF01000005.1 GCA_900549915.1 uncultured Mollicutes bacterium
GATTATGATAGTTGATATTCACCCATAAAACAACATAAAACAGATTGAATTTAAAAGGAAAAGCACTCCTTTCTGTCCGCTTTCGGACAGAGGGGAGTGCTATTTTCTTAAATATTAGTCTTCCTGCTTTTCAATGGCGTTACCAGTATAAAGCTGATAATATTTGCCTTTTTCAGCAAGAAGCTGTTCATGGTTGCCGCGTTCGATGATGTGTCCGTTTTCAAGAACCCTGATAACATCCGCGTTCTTAATCGTGCTGAGACGATGGGCAATAACGAAGACGGTGCGTCCTTTCCTAATGCCGTCCCTTCCTTTCTGAACCATGGCTTCGGTACGGGAGTCAATGGAAGAAGTAGCTTCATCGAGGATCAGAACCGGCGGATTGGCAACTGCTGCTCTTGCAATCGCAAGAAGCTGACGCTGGCCTTGAGAGAGTCCAGAACCAGAATCCTTCAGCCTGGTATGGTATCCATTGGGAAGCTGAGAGATGAAGGTATCTGCATTGGCAAGCTTAGCAGCTGCCATGACTTCTTCATCCGTGGCATCAAGTTTTCCGTAGCGGATGTTTTCCATCACGGTTCCAGTAAAGAGCTTCGTATCCTGGAAAACCCTACCTAAGGAACGACGCAAGTCTGATTTCTTGATCTTGTTGATATTGATATCATCATATCGAATCTTACCATCGGCAATATCGTAGAAACGATTGAGAAGGTTCGTGATTGTTGTCTTACCTGCACCGGTAGGACCGACAAACGCAACCTTCTGTCCTGGCTTTGCATAGAGGGTAATATCGTGAAGGACAATCTTCTCTTGGGTATAACCAAAGTCAACATGATCTAAGGTAATATCGCCTTTTAACCAGGTATAGCTGGTCGGAGTGTTGTCCTTATGCGGGTGTTTCCATGCCCACCTTCCCGTACGTTCCGTGGTTTCGATAGGATTTCCGTTCTCGTCTTTCTTGGCATTGACGAGTTCGACATAGCCTTCATCGACTTCGGCCTTTTCATCAATAAGAGAGAAGATACGTCCAGAACCTGCCAAAGCAAGAGCGATAGAATTCAACTGCTGACTGATCTGACCAATCGGTTGAACAAAGGCCTTGGAATACCTAAGGAACGAAGAGATGATACCAATGGTGTAGAATCCGTAGATGTTCGAGGAAGAGAACAGATGGATAGCACGGACATTATAGATCCTCCTCCTACCTCCGATGAAGGCAATGATTGCATACTGGAGATTTCCAAGCTGGTTGATCATCGGCCTTAAGGTATTGGCATAACGGTTTGCTTTAACGGCATCATTGAACAGTTCTTCGTTATGCTTAGAGAAGCCATCAATATTTTCTTTCTCGTGATTGAAGACCTTGATGACCTTCTGGCCGGAAATCCTTTCTTCAATGTATCCGTTGATCTTTCCAAGTTCATCCTGCTGAGCACGGAAGTAAAGTCCGGAATGAGAAGCAAAATAACGGCTGAGGACGAACATGATGAAAGCAAATGCAATGACAAGGATGGTCCTATAGATATCCGTTCCAATCCTCCTGACTAAGCAGAGAGTCCTAGAAACAAGAGAGGAGAAGGACATCGGAATAGCACGGGCTAACCTTTCACGAAGAGCATCGACATCGTTCGAATAGATAGACCTGATGTCTCCATGCGTATGCTGGTCAAAGTAGGAAACCGGAAGATCAAGCCTGTGGGAGAACCTTTCATCACGGATAATCTTCTGAACACCCTGAGCAATCTTTGCCATGCCGTAGTTATAGAAGAAACCGCCGATGATTCCGACAACGAAGATAGCACCTAAGACAAGCCTGGCTTGATTGAAACTCAGATTCCAGAAACGAAGAGAAGCAAAGGTTGCCTTTGGATCCCTCTGGAAGACGACGTTTCCGCCTTCCCTTAACGGGTTGCCAGTAGAAGGATCAACAACGAAGATGGACGGAGTGAGATATTTATCAATTAGAATATTGCCGATGAAGTAACTTCCGGCAACCGCAGCAAACGCAGAGAAGATAATAGAGATACAGACACCAAGAAAAAGCCAAGGATAATATTGAAAGACGTAAGAAAGAAGACGCTTGGCCGGATGTTTTTCCGAAACCTGCATAGAATTCGGCCTCATTGCTTTAGTCCGCTTTGACATCGAAATCACCTCCTCCTAACTGAGACTCATACAGCTCTTTATAAACTGGGCAGTTCTGCCTTAATTCATCGTTGTTGCCCTGAGCGACAATCTTACCTCCGGCATCCCTGACAATAATGGTCTGGCAGTCACGGATAGATAAGACACGTTGAGCAATGATGAACTTCGTGACGTCATTCCGTTCTTTTGATAACCCTTCCCGGATTAAGCTATCGGTATGAGTATCACAAGCACTTGTGGAATCATCGAGAATCAGGATCTTCGGATTCTTCAATAGTGCACGTGCGATACAAAGACGCTGCTTCTGACCGCCGGAGACATTGTTGCCTCCTTCGACTAACATCGTATCCAGTCCCTTCGGGAAACGCTTCAGGAACTCGCTTGCCTGAGCAAGATCACAGGCTTTCCAGATTTCTTCATCGGTGGCGTTTTCATTGCCCCACTTCAGGTTCTCACGGATGGTTCCTGTGAACAAGGTGTTCTTCTGAAGAACGACAGCAACAGCATCACGAAGTTTAGCAACATCGTATTCCTTGACATTATGTCCAGCGACAAGGACTTCACCTTCCATGGCATTATAAAGACGGGCAATTAAGGAAATCAGAGTTGTCTTGCTAGAGCCAGTCGGTCCGATAATACCGACTGTCTCGCCAGAAGCAAAGTTCAAATTCACGTTTTCAAGAACGTTCTTTCCTTTTCCATAGCTGAAAGAAACATTCTTGAACTCGACTTGTCCATTCTCGACTTCCCTGATTGGATTCAAAGGGGAAACAATATCCGACTGTTCATTCAGAATCTCAACGCAACGTTCTGCACTATTACGGGAAATGATGATCCTGACATAAATCTGGGAAACCATCCTTAACGACCTGAGAATCATCCTGATGTAGGTGAACAAAGTCGTTAACTGCGTAATCTGAAGAGAAGTATTTCCGCTTTCAACAATCTTCTTAGCACCGAAATAGGAAATGAACCTCCTAGTTCCGTAGACTGCTAAGTTCCTGACTGGACCATTAAAGGCAAGACGGTATTCTGCTTTGATATAGTTCGAATAGATACCAGCCGAAATCTTCTTGAACTTACTTGTGTGGTATTCTTTTCGATCAAAAGATTTGATGACTCGGACACCATCAACGTCTTCCTGGACATCTTGGTTCAGATCATCATAAGTATCAAAGATCTTAACAAAGAGCTTATGAGCGGAATTAGCAATAACAATCAGAACCAGAAGCAAAACAGGGATGACAATAAGGAAAACCCATGCCAGACTTGGAGCAGTGACAAACGACCTGATCCTAGCAAAGATCCTCCTTAAAGGAGCACGGATGACCCTGCGGAGGATCATCATGAAGGAAAACTGGATGTTAGCCCTATCGGTTGTCCTTCGGGTAACAATCGAGGAAGTAGAGAACTTATCAATGTTCTTGAAAGAATAAGTCTGGACTTTCTCGTACCTTCCCTGGCGCAGGTTCTTTCCAAATCCAGCAGCAGCAGAGGAGGCCCAATAACCTGCAAAAATACCGGCAGCTGCAGCACAAATGGCCATGCCAGCGATGATTCCAGTCCACCTTCCAATCTCAGAAGCAGAGTTGTTCTGAACACCTGCTAAAAGATACTGAAGGAAGAATGCAACAAGAATTTCGAGCCTTGCTTCCAAAGCAACAGAAACCCAAGTGAATATCGTATCCTTCCAATAGCCATGCATGAATGTGACGAGCCGTTTAATGGTGTTCATTTTTTAATCTCCTTTCATCTTCTTCCCTATTATTTAATATATGATTTAAGACTTTAAGCGTTGTGTGTTTTTCTTCTTCCGAGATTCCTTTCTCAAGGGTATCTGTCAACCAGATGAAGAAATCCGTATAAGGAACACAGGATTCTTTTCCTCTCTGTGTCAGTGCAATTCTTTTTGCTTTTCTATTATTTTCTTCTACTTCCCTAGTCAGCAATCCTTTCTTTTCCCTGTTGTTCAGAGAGGAAGAAACCGTTGCCTTAGAAAGATGGAACTTTTCCTGAAGCTCCTTAGCGCTGGCACCAGGATGTTCATAAAGATAGAAAAGCAAGTTTCCTTCATTTCCTTGCGTAAGAAGATTTCTCTCCTTCCTTTTTCGATTGATAAAGGCACCTATCTTACTAGAGGTCCTATGAATCCTAGATCCTAAAACATTATCGTTAATACAAGACATAAATTATAGTTCGCATACGAACTAAACAATTATAAGCAGCCTATATAGAAAAAGATAGCCTTTTTTTCTGTAAGGCTTTACACAATTAGTCTAATATTCCACAATAAGCAAGTCATTACTAAAAAATGAGGGAGTTTTCCAATATAGACGCCGTTTTTATGTTTACGATGCCAAGAGTATGTGGTTGTTCGAACTCTAAGCTTTATGACTTCAATGATAGAGTAGACACAAGGAAAAGAACGGAAATAGATTGTTACAACTGTCCCATTAGACAAGTGAAAACCCAGAGCCGTCCTCTGAAGAAAATTACTCGATTCTCTTGCAAATACTTTTGTTCCTTCCTTCTCCTTGTTTTCGATTCAGTGTTAATTTCCGTCTTGATCGGAAGGGAATTCATATTCCCCTTTTTCCTTGTTGTAGACAGGCATTTCACATTTTTTGTCTTGTGATTATACATTTTCCAGAATTGAAAAGGCTTATTAGCGTCCCGTCTAGAACCACCATGGACATTTTTTCAAGTTCTTCTTCCAAATAATCGTCATAATGAATAAAGTCATAGAACATCCAGTCCAATGATCTGCCTTTGTACTTTACCAATTCCTCTTCCTTGAATACATCAGCAGCACCTATTAGATGTCCGCCCCCGCAATCAGGAGTAACCTGCGCACAAACATATTCAAAACCATGACGAAGATAGTATTGCCGATAATGTTCGGGCATTCTGGAATAATTTTCTACATATCCAACCACAAGACCAATATAATCATAATACTCCACATAATGTCCTATGGAAGGAGTGCGTGGAACATAAATTTTCTGTCTGATTTTGTATTTGTGTTTCATTAATTTTGCTCCTATCAGGATATCTCTCTACCTCATCTCCATAGCTGGATTTACGCAAAAAGCTCCCGTTTTTTGATTATTCTATTACTGTTTTTTGGAACAATCAAGATTGAAAAACCGCTTGCTTCTGACGAAAAAATAGTCCAAACAAAATCCGAACGAAAAACAGACAAATTTCAAATGTATGGAGAAAATCAGTCCAAAGAAGTCTCTATATCATCATATGACTCAAAGCCTTTGTGTGATTTTTCCATTTCCTATGGGTCTTCTATACCTTGCTGCAAAGTACTAATACATTAAGGATATTAGTTGGTGTATAAAAAGCGCGTTTATGCAAATTGAAATGTTGAAAGAAAGTCCTTAATAAGAAACGCACAGAAATGCGGAAAGGTACAAATGTTGGAGTCATATCCGATATTTCCTTTTACAATCTTTATTCCGAAACGGATTTCAGGATAATTATCACTTTTGATCAAAGTCGAAAGAGATTTGGCATTGTTATTGCCAGCTTTCACTTCAATCGGTACAAGATAATCATTATATCGCACAAAGAATTCTTCCTGCAAAGTAGAATTTTCCTTTTTATAATAGTGAAGATCGTAACCAGATTTTACAAGTGCTTCTCCGATAATGTTCTCAAATAATCCGCCTTTATAAACATCAAGGTTCTTATTTTGCCGGAAATCCATTTGCGCTTCATCGTCAAGCTGAGAAAGAAGCAAGCCATTATCTGCGTAATAAAGGATACAGCAATCTTCGATAACGTTTCCTTTAAGCGGTAAATTCGGGGTTTGTAAAGCTCTGCTGACATTTACGATGCCTGCGTCTTCAAGCCATTCGAGCGAACCGCGGTAATCTGCAAATTTTGCGCCTGAACGAACCTTTGAAATTTGGAATTTCTTGTTTTCTTTGCCGAGTTGGAAAGGAACGGAGCGAAATACGTTGGTAATACGCGATTTATCAAGTCCTACGGCATACTTTCTGATGTCTGCTTCGTAACCGATAACGATTTGGCGTTGAATTTCAAGAGTGTTTTCAAACGTCTTTTTCGAAACGAAATCTTTTACGGCATCAGGCATACCGCCGACAATGCAGTAATCCAAAAACAAGTCGTTATAGATTTTCAGCACGGCAGGAGAAAACGGGGTAAAAGATTGCATATGGGACAAAATATCTTCTTTAACGGAATCATCGTATCCGAGAGCCCATAAAAACTCTTCAAAGTCGAGGGAGCGCATTTCGATTTCAGTTTTATAGCCTACACTGATGCTCGAGATTTCCTTGTAATGAATGCCCAGTAAAGAACCGCTGCAAATCACATCGTAATTTCCGTCAAGCGAAAAGAATTTCAAAGACGTTGCAATATCGGGGAATTCTTGAATTTCATCAAAGAAAATAAGGGTTTTGCCTTTTATAAATCGTGCTGCCGGGTTTATACGAGAAATATTTTTGATAACGGCTTCAGCAGAGTATCCGTTTTCAACGATTTGCTTATATACGGGATCTTCGGCAAAGTTGATTTCAACAATGCTTTCATAATTTCGTTTTGCAAAATTTTCAATTGATTTTGTTTTGCCGACCTGTCTTGCACCTTTTATAATAAGCGGCTTGTGATCTGGGTTTGTTTTCCAATCAAACAGATATTTGTCGATTTTACGCTTCAAGTATTCACTCATAAACAAGACACCTCTCGTTAGTTATATTAACACACATAAAGAAGATAAAATCAAGTCATTATATAAAAAATGAGGGAGTTTTATCCATAAGTGACTAAAAAATGAGCCAGTTTTTGATAGACATTCACTAAAAGATGAGGGAGTTTCTCTAAGTAGACGCCATTTTTATGTTTATGGTGTTGGGTGGAAGTGAGGTGGCTTGAGGTAAAAATTCATAAAAAAGAGTTTCCAAAGAGGTAAAAATGAAAAATCAAAACATAGGAGATATCTTCGTCATCGTATGGCATCTCTGACATTTGACTTTAAATAGAACTAAGCCATATTACTGGGAAAGACATAATGATTCTTTGCTTGACTTGAGTTAATGCTATGAATCTTGGTCCAGTGAGATGGGTGTGTTACATTAGTCAGAATCCTTTTTTTGGTTTTTTGTTTGTTGCTGCAGATATCTATGATTGTAGTCTGTAGAACACCGCCTTTTTGGCTAATTAATATTTTGGCATATTTTTTCTTTTAATAGCCCATTGATGTTCATTGTTCACCTCCTTATGTTATGGCAATAAGTAAATCGATTGACCGATGTATTGTCCATTGTTTTTTGATTGATGAACTTTTTTCAGAAGACAATGCTATCTTCTTTCTGTATAGAAATCAGCATTTGGAATCGAGACCTCAAAAATAGGTGGAGCAGCCGCTCCACCTATCGTGTTTTAAGACTTAAATGCGCGGTCTAAGTATTGTAACTACTTTAGAGACTGTGACTTTGCAGGTTGCTGTCTTTTTGGCAGTGACATGGATGGCCATGTTTTCAAAGGCGCCGGCTTTGATGACTAAATCACCTTGTTTTGTCAAAAGATAGGTTTTATTGCCTAATGTGGCTTTGACTACCATTGTGAAATTCTCAGTATCCGAAAGCGTGAAACGATATGTGACTTCTTCTTTTCCGACGTTATCAAACGTGATAATGAAGCGACGTGTCTCATTTTCGATGAATTTACATTCGACTTCGGCTTTGGATTTACTATCGTCAAATTTCATAGAAGGAGCAGATGCATACCAGCATTCATAACAGGTACCACCTCTATAGAAGTTGGCATCATGTTTATGAACCTCTGTGATTTCGACTTTTGCAATTGTTTTACCGGATTCTGTGAGAACGAAACTGCGGCCGATGAATCCAGGTGTTGAAGTAGGAAGATAGAATCTGACATCTTCGACTGTTTCCCCGCCTAAAACCATTGAGGTGCCTTCCGGGAAGAACATTCTGGCTTGTTTCGTAGAATAGGTGTCATTGAATCGGAGGTTGGGGAAGTATGTTTCTTTTGTACTATCGATCAAAGGAGTATGTTTTCCACCCTCGTCTTCTGTACATACATAGACGGTTGCCAAGAAGCGATCATACTCTTTCAGCGTGTCTTTCTTGCTGAGCGTATATCCTCTAGAGACTTCTGCTTTTGTGACACCAGTGATTTGCATCGCGACTTCTTCACCGACTGTTGCTTTATCGATGAGAATTCTTTTTCTTTCCATTGCTGCGACTGTGACAGACTTGGCAATCTCATGTATATAAAGGGAATCGCCTTTTTTGATTGTTCCGCGAGGAATCACTGTTGTGATAATGACACCTTCTCTTCCTGAGATGGTGAAGATGTCCTGAATTCCACAATAGAAGTCAGCGGTATCATAGCTTGTCAAAGTGACTTCAGTGATATCTCCGATATCCAATGCATAGTTGGGATTATCGATCTTCAATGCTGTTGCAGGGACCTTCTTTATACCGGCAACATCATAGGATTTGTCCAGGACAAGCTTGACTGTTTTCTTCGTGACGGTATCGAATCGGACTTCGATATCGTCTAACTGAATCCTATCATCGGCAACATTGGCACCTAAGTCTCTGATAAATTCTTTCTTAGTCAGTTTGACTGCGAATTGTGCAATCTTCCTTTCGCCTGTCTTTTCCGCAGCCTGCCATTCACTTGTTTCAGGGAGTGTGATCTTGTACTCATAGACTCCGACATCAGAAGGAGCATTTGTGGAGTAAGCTTCTGTTCCTTTCTGTCGGTATTCGATCTTCCTGTTTTCTTTGCTCTCGGTTCCGATATAGTTATCCAAAGCAAAAGGTCTTGTGTCATAGACAAACTCTGTCTTAGCGACAGTGATGGTTCTCGGCTTTAAGGTGAGAGCAGTTCCTTCAATCGTCTTCTCTTCGTGGAAGGCACAGACAGTGCAGGTTCTTTCATCGACTCTGTCCTTCTGATATTCGGCTTCTGTTTTGACAGTCCAAGTTCCTTCATGGGCGCTGAAGTCCTTCTTCATCGCATCATGACCGGTGCATGTCGTTTCATGCCAATGGCCTGTTTCGTCCTTCTTCCATTCCGTTGACCATTCGTGGGTGCCAGTATTCTCAGCAGTTCTTTCTGTCTCAAAATTGCAGACGGAGCAGACACCTTTTTCTACTTTGTCTGTATGAACACCAGCCGGTGTCTTTTCAGTCCAGACAAAAGTATGATCGGCGATATCTTTCTTATCGCCGCAGGATGTATCTTTGCAGGAATGCCAATGCTTGGTATCATCATGATCCCAGGTATCAGAATAATTGTGCTTGTGGACAGATGGTTCTGTCTTCTTTTCAGTAACGGCAGGCGGAGTGGTTGTGTTGCTTTCTTTGTTTCTACAGCTGGATAATGGCCCTGCTGTCAATAATGCCAGCGTTGCAATCAGTGCGGATAGTTTTGTCTTATTCATATTTGTTCTGCACTATTCATTTGTTGTTCCCCAATAGTACATTTACCTCCTTTTTGGTATGGGGAAAGGTTAAAAATTGTTTTGAATCTATTATTCTGTTACGACCGTCAGGATGTGTTCCATTGTCAGACCGGTAGTCACTGCAGTAAAGATAAGCTTCGATCTATCGAGAGAGAATGCAGCTGTCGCACTGGTGAAGAATCCATACTCATGGGCAGGAATACCATTTTTCATATCCTCTGCGTTATCAAAGAAGATGATGGTATTGCCAGTGATTGTATAGAGGACAGTGCAGTTGAATAACTCTGGTTCCATACCGAAGGCAGCAGATGCTTTCTCTTCAGTCTTATCAAATGCGAATCGGATGGTGAGAGCCTGATTCCTTTCTTTGTATTGCTCTTCTGTCATTTCCATTTCCGCGAGAAATGCTTTCTTCTGTTCTTCCGTTCCGGTCCAGTTCAAGTTCGTAGAAGTGTGGTTATAGGTTTTTCCTTTGACGCTTTCTCCCCATTTTGCATAAAGGGTAAAGACTCTTGCCGGCCTGTAAGTGAACTCAAAGGGTGTTTCAGACAGCGTCGTTCCGTTATCGCTGCTTTCATACCATCCGCCAAAGATATAGCCTTCCTTTGTCGGAGCAGCAGGTGCTTCGATTTTTGCGCCTGCTTCAGCAGTGATGTTTTTTACTTCGCTTCCGCCTCTGCTATCAAAGGTGATGGTATAGGTTGTTTCCACCTTCAGCTTTTCAATGATTTCCGTCTTTTCTCTTAGACAAGTAGAACAGACGTACTCCATGATTCCTGTTTCAGTTTTGGTGGGCTCTTTTGTCACTTTTCCACTGTCCCAGACATGTTTTTCTTTTTCAGAAGTGTCTTTGTGCCCATCTGTCAGACAAACATGCCAGTGATAATTCTCATCGCTTTCCCATTTCGTTGAGAAGTTATGTTCCTTCTCACCGCAGGAAACGAATAGAGGGGCTGCCATGAAAGATAACAACAACGTTGTCATAAGCGTCTTGTGTTTCATATGTTTGCTCCTTTTGTGTGTAGATGTCGTGGTTAGATGATTTTAACAACATGAAAAAAACGGCAAAAGTGCCATTTGGCACCCCTAGCCGTATTTTTTGAAGAAATTTTCGATCAATTCTATCTTTTTAGCTGATGTTTAACGCTGGAATCATAAGATTTCGTCGTCTTTGTTCAGGATGACGATGCCGGATTCTCTCGCTTTGACCGCAAGCTGGGTACGGGAGCGGAACCCTGTCTTCTGAAGCATGTCAGCGATATGGTTCTTGATGACGCCCGGTGAGACATTCCTTCTCTCTGATATTTCGATATTGGAGAATCCGCCTGTCACATAGCGAAGGACTTCAAGCTCTTTCTTAGTGAATCTTGAACTGTCTGTCAGTCCGATTTTGACAGTGTGTGCAGTATTCGGATAGATGATTTCTCCATTCATGACCTTTTCCATCAGTTCGATAATCGGTTGCTCGTTGGTCTCTTTGTACCAGAAACCTTCTACACCAATTTCTTTTGCTCTTTCGATGTAGGAACATTCAGGCATAGATGTGACGATGATGATTTTGATCTTTGGAAATTTCTTTTTGATCTTCTTTGCTTCATCAAGCCCGCTTTCTCCGCCTTCTGTGATGACATCCATCAGAATGAGATCAATCGGTCTTGAAAGACAGTATACTTCCGTGAAAGCAGCACTGGCGATGCTTCCTGCCAGTGCAAAACGGGAGGAGGTGTTGATGAAGTGTTCGAATAGCTGCCGAGGCATCGCCTGATCTTCGACAATCAGGACTTTGTATTTTTCATCTGTCATACTCTTCTCCTTTCTCTATGGTGATATTCATCTCAAAGCGCGGGAAACTGATAATTTTCATGCTTCCGCCTTCTCTTTCAATGAGCAAGCGCAGCGAGGATAATCCTCCTCCCTCTTTGATTTCTTCTTTTGGCTGTTCTCCGTTATTGGTAATCTGAATCTCAATGAATCGATTCCTCTCTTTGAAAGAGACATAGACTTCGTTTCCCTTGGCGTGTTTGATGGTGTTTGTCATGCATTCGATGATTGCTTTGGCTGCGATTTTCTTTCCTTTTCTGCTCTCTGGTCTTCTTCCGCAGAAGATAACGCTGATACCGATATCTTTTGCCGCTTTGAACAGTTCATCATAGGTATCATTGCTTTCGTTCTCCTTCATACTTTCAAAGGCGATAAGTGTATTCTTCCAAGTGGAGAGAAGGTCTTCTTTTTCTTCTTCAGTCCTATCTTTATCTAAGGACCGGCGGGATAAGATTAATAGCTTTCCTAATTTGTCGTGGATGTTCCTCTTTGCGGACAAGGTCTCTTTTTCAATCGTCAGTTCTTCGATTGTCTCTCCGTATTGTCTCATTCTCTTATTGAAAGAAGAGAGCTCTTTGTTCTTTTTGTTCAGTTCCCTGGAGAGCTGATGTTTTCTTGTGATATCTGTCGCTATGATTTCATAAAGGGATTCATCCGATAGTTGATGTTCTCTTCTTCTGAAAGAGTAGACATAATCATCAAGAGAAATGATATATTCTTCATCATCCTGATGAGAAAGGCTGTTTCTTTTTATGTTCTCATCTGTGAGGATGCTGATGAACTTTTTTCCGTTCAATAAGTATTCTCCAGTGATTCTGATAGAGAAATCATTCCTTTTGCTGTTGACTAATCTTGTCACACCGCTTGCTTCATAGAAGCAGATACCGCAAGGAAGATCATCAAAGGCTTCTTTGATGCTCCTCTTCGATATTGTGTTCTTTCTGTTTCTGATAAGTACGATGGTGATGAATAGATTCAAAAGCGTGAATAAGGATAATAACAGGAAATCGATGGAAACAGGGATGGAAACTGCAAAGGTGGATAAGGGGTCCAGTTTTGAAACATCATCGATGTCAAAATAAGTAAGGCTTCCGATTAGAAGAATACTGAAGAAGATGGTAATCCTAGATTCTGTTATGATAAAGACATATTTATGCTTGTGGTGAGAACATAAGAAGGCTGTGCAGAGTGAAAAGATGATGAGAGAGAAATAGAGAATAGAAATGAGAGTCTGGAGAACATAGGGGGCTGTGATGTAATTCATTCTGTTTTACCTCCTTTCTCAAAAGAGAGGATGGTATAGGAAAGATTGTCTTCTGTAAAAGAAGAGAGTTTTCCTTTATATTGATTCAGTTTCTCATGATCAAATCCTTCTAAGGAGATATCAGTAACATTGGAGAGGATGCGGAGTGATAACTGATCGTTGACAGAATCGATTCTGATCAGGATTTCGTTGAGTGAATCAAAACAGGTTTTCAGATAAAACTGGAAAAATTCATAAAGGAGAATGCATTCGTTTCCGTCGTATTCTCCTTTTGCTTCATTGATAAGAGAAGCCGAAATGTGGCATTCATTGAGATAGAGAAGAGATTCATTGATTGACAATATGATTTCCTCTATGTTGATGTTCTTTTTCTGACTATGAAGGATTTCAAGGTTGCTTCTTCTTTTGATATAAGAGAGATAGACACATGCTTTCTTTAGATTCTTAGAATAGTCTTTGCTGTCTTTGTCTGTACTTTCAAGGAGTGTTTTCAACTGAAGCAGATCATGATTGAGAATGGAAAAGACTTTATCGTAAAGTTGGTTTTTCTGCTGAAGCTTTGTTTTCTTCTCTTTGAGTTCGTTTTCATAAGCAATCAGTTCTTTTTCTTCTGAGAGGAGTTCGTTCGTGCTTGATAATTCATTCACCATCTTTGTAATGGAAGAAAGATCCTCGATATAAAAGATATGTCCTCCTGATATTTTCTGATTCGATAAGCGGATGTTCTCGTTTAAAAAGAGAGGACCTTTTGTCCTACAGTCTTGGTATTGTTCTTTTGTAATATCCGTATCATCTAAATGATTGATGATAGGAACGAGATCATTGTCAGTGATGACAAAAGGAAGAGAAGAGATCTCTGAATAAAGGAGATAGTTGTCGTTGGATGGAATCAGACCGATAAAGATACAGGTCTCTATTAGAAGGATGAAGGAAAAGGACAATAGTTCTGGTACCTTATAGGATTGGGTGGCATAGATGAAACATAAAAAACAAGCGGCAGTCGTAACGGCAAAGACAAGAAGCGGAATCCAGATTTTTCTTTTGCACACGGAGATACTGCATTTCAAAATCAAGGTGACAAGAGACAAAAACGTCATGATGATAATCCATCCTATTGCAAGATAATAGACGATCTGATGGCTGTATTCTGCAACAGAATTCTCTTTTGTTGCTTTGAAAGCAAAGGCGAGCTGATGGAAATCATTTGTCAGGATGAGAAGAATCAGGACAATAGCAGGAAGGAGTATAAGATAGATCAGTTTTGATAGATTCTCTTTCTTTTTTCTTGTTAGTTCCATCCTGGCGATAAGAGAGAGAGGTGGAACTAGACATTGCGGAATATAATACCTATACCACAGGTATCTGGAGATGGTGTCCTTTCTTGCGAAGATGTTGTATTTGATGAATCGGATAAAGAGCCAGAAGAAGAGAAGCATTGCGATGATGACTAGTTTTCTTCTGATTCCTTTCTGAATGATTCTCTGTCTGATCGATTTTCCCCATAAGAAAATCAGAAGAAGGAAGATGGCATTGGCTAGAAAGGCAAAGCTATGAGCATAGACAGGAGGCAAGTAGATATCATAGTATTGGAAGAATCCTGCAAGCACGAAGAAAAAAGTAGAAATAATGAGTTCGATTGTCTTTCTGCTTACTTTCTTTTGCATACTTACTCCCTATGCAGCTAACTTTATTCTATAACATATCGTTAATGCATTTCAATGACAGCTTTTGTTTGTCGACTGACTGAAAAGAAACTGACTTTATGCAAATCAGTCTCTTTTCATTATCAGCGTTATTTCAAATGAAAACAGAAAAGGAACGGGGCGGAGAGGAGATGGTCGAAAAACAGTGCACGCCATGCCGTCGAACAGAAAAGATGGAAGCGGACATTGTTTTCTAATGCTGGGAAATAAACGGAGGACCGTTTACAGCGTTCGACTGCCCTTACTGTGATCCAGGAATAATGATTCCAAAACAGGTGATTGAGGAGACGGAGGCCGAGGACGAAAAAAGAAAAACACCTCGGCAGACCAAAAGAAAAAAGATAACAGACATAAACACATTGTTTCCTAGTAATGTAACAAGGTACAAATTTCAAAGCAACGCAAAAAGCTGCCCTTTCAGGCAGCTTTTGCTTTCAAAAGAAACTACTTATTGTTCTTCCTGAACTCGTACCTTTCGAAAAGGCCATTGATATAGGCGCATCCTAAGGAACGATCATAGAGACCGTAGCCAGGCTTTCCGTTCTCGCCGAAGATGTTCCGGCCATGATCGGGACGGACATAGCCATCAAACCCATTATCGCAAGCAGCTTTGACAATAGCAGCCCTATTTAAAGAGCCATCTTTGGTGCAATGTCCGACTTCACAGAAGGAATCATGATCATCCGTCCACTTGACATTGCGTAAGTGCAAGAAATGAACACGACCCTGCTTCGAATACTTTCCGACCCTGTGAACAATATCGTTGCTTCTCTTAGCACCAAAAGAACCAGTGCAAAGAGTAAGTCCGTTACGAGTGGATGGAACAGCAGCGAATAATCGGTCCAGATCCTCTTCGCCGGTAATGATACGTGGAAGATGGAAAACATCCCACGGTGGATCATCCGGGTGAATGGCCCTGTTCACATCGCATTCTTCACAGACAGGAATAATCCGCTTCAGGAAATAGACAAGGTTGTCAAACAGCTGCTCATGAGAAACAGACTGATACTGAGAAAGAAGGGACTGTAATTCTTCCGGAGTATAGGATTCATCCCAACCTGGAAGATGCAGATGCTTTGGATCAACCTTGACAAAATCCTCATAGGAATAACTCAGAGAGTTACTGCCATCGACGTTCTGATGATGCCTATCGGTTCTCAGCCAATCAAAGACAGGCCTGAAATTATAGCAAACACATTTGACACCGACTTTCGCACAGCGGCGGATATTCTCAATATAGTTATCGATATAGTGGTCCCGTGTCGGCTTTCCCATTTTGATGTCTTCATGAACAGGAATAGACTCAATGACTTCCCTAGCTAAGCCATGTTCATTCGCATCTTTTTTGAGTTTTTCTAAGGACTCCATCGGCCAGACTTCACCGACTTTGACATCGTAGACTGCAGTAACAACACCCGACCTATTCGGAATTTCACGGATATAGGTCAACGGAATCGAATCACTCGGTCCGTACCAGCGGAAGGTAAGTTTCATCTTTGCCTCCTTATTTTAGTTAATGGAGTTAGCGGCATCGTAAGCAGACTTGATAGCATGATCAATGTTAGATGGACGCTCACCGCCACAATCACCGACATAAACAATGTTAGCATTCACGCCTTCTAAGTCAATCTTGTTCTTCTGAGAAGCTAAGGCGTTGACAATGGTATCGCATGGAATCTCAATCGTTTCAACTGCTTGACCATTGTCATCGAGTTTATCGCAGGTTAAGCCATGGATATCCATCTTGACAATCTTAGTCTTAACAAGCTGCTTAACGTTGTGATCTGCAAAATCCTTCTGCCTTGTAGGAAGAATGGTATTGCTCTCTTCTTTTGCAATCTTGTCCATCCTTTCCACAATAGTGACATCGTATCCTTTATCAGCAAGATACTCAGCGGTTTCTGCACCGACAAGTCCGCCACCGCAGACAGCGACCGATCCATAGACAATTTCTTTATTGTCTAAGACATCCCAGGCAGAGACAACATTCTCACCATCGATTCCCGGAATATGCGGAACAAGGTTATGAGCACCGATAGCAACAATGATATCGGAATAGTTCTTTGCCCTTTCCTTCGTGAATTCGACACCAAGATGAATCTTGACATCCAGAGTCGGAAGAACACGATCATAGAAATTGAGAATACGACGCCTTTCCTCTTTGCGAGGAGGAACAGCAGCGATATTGATCTGTCCGCCAAGACGATAGCTCTTCTCGTATAAGTCGACCTTATGTCCTTTCAGAGCAAGGACACGGGCAGCTTCTAAGCCGGCAATACCGCCACCGACAACAGCGACAGTGCGAGGATTAACTGCTTTGGTAATAGAACGAGTTGCTTCGTATCCGCTCTCAGCATTTAAGACGCAGGAGAGGAACTGGGCTTTCTGAATCCTATCAGTGCAGCCCTTGTTGCAGTTGATACACTGACGGATAAGATAATCCTTACCATCAGCAATCTTATTTGCAATGTCCGGATCGGTAAGATGATTACGGCCAAAGGCAACAATATCGCAGACATTCTGCTCGATTAAGCTTTCTGCAGCTTTCACTGTGCAGATACGGCCGACAATGGAAACTGGAATAGAAACAGCAGCCTTGATTGCCTTTGCCTCTTCGACCCTGAATCCGTAAGCACGGGTTCCCCTAGCCGGAATCGTATCATTCCTATTTCCAGTGTGGTTAGCCTGAGCAACATGAATCCTGTCGACTCCGTTTTCCTCTAACAGCTTAGCAAGCTTGACAGCTTCTTCAAGGACAAGACCGCCTTTACCCTGATAGGTGCCGTCTTTTCTCTTGGTAACAATCGGAAGCTTATAGTCGATGGTGATATCCGGAGCACCTTCCTTGATGGCTTTGACGAATTCAAGAGCAAAACGAGTACGGTTTTCAAAGCTTCCACCATATTCATCGGTACGATGATTCAGAATCGTGGAGCAAAGGCTTCCGACAACACGGTCACCATGGACTTCAATGACATCAACACCAGCCTCATAGGCGCGATGTGCGCAGGCCTTGATATGCTCTAAGATGGAAGCAAGCTTCTCCGGAGTAACTTCATCCGTAAAATGAAGCCTATCATGATGAAGCTTTGCAAAAGCTTCGTTGCGTTTACCCTGTTTAATGAAGTTGATAATGGCTTCGGTATCATATTCCGGATGGAAGAGCTGAAGACCAAGTTTAGCACCATAGGCATGAACCGAGTCCGCTAAAGCCTTGAAAGATCCAATCTGTTCATCACAGAAAAGCTTCGGAGTCGGAGAAACAGTATTGACCGGAACAACATCACCGATAACAATGTAGCCGACACCGCCTTTGGCTAAACGGGTATAGAAAGCACGGGAATGCTCTCCGATAGAGCCATCGCGTTCTTCATAACCAGTAGTGAGCGGCGGGAACATGATACGATTCTTAAGCGTAATCTTACCGACTTTGATTGGTTCTGTAATTTTCATATTTTTTACCTCTTCTGCTATCTTATTTCAGACAGTCAAAGAACTTTTTATAGAGCTGTTCCTGATACTCTAACGTAAACGTATGAGAGAGAAGATGTGGAAGCCCTTCTTTGTAGAATTCCTCCCAGGATTCCTTCTCCTTTCCCGGAAGAATCGGGAAGAAGTGAACACCATTTGCTTTGCTAGCCTCGATATCGCCAAGGGCATCCCCTAGCCTTACAGTGTTATCCTTCTCATAACCACATTCCAAGGCTTTCTGAATAATCCTATCTTTCTTGCCGACACTCTGACAGGCAACAAACCGGAAGAGAGAATAGATACCAGCTCCCTTCCATTCTTCCGTAACGGCTCCTTCATTGGCGGAGCTTACTCCTACCAAATCGACTTCATCTTTAATCTGTGAGATGATCTCCTTCACTGGAGCAAAGGGCTGACCTAAAGGAAGAAGAGAGATGCGACGATTGACTTCATCGGACCATTGAAGAGCAAGCTTCCTGCAAAGATTATCTTTTTCATTCGCTTCCCTGTATTCCTTCAAGGCTCTCGGAGAGAGTTCCTTCGTTGTCTTGACCCAGGAAGCAAAGCTTTCTTTTCCGGAATAGGAATAGCCGAATTTTCCGACGTAGTCGAGAATATCGTTTAATCCTTGGAAACGATTGATACCGCGTGTGATGGAAAAGAGATTGATTCGATTCCACTCTTTGAGAATCTCGTCCTTATGGTCTTGGATGGAATAGACATCCACGAAGCTAGGACCAAAGCAGTTATAGTGCTTAATCGTCCTAGTATCCATGACAGTGCCATCGCTGTCCCTGCAGACAAGAAAATCGGATTTCTTCTGAAACAGCATGATTTTAGACTCCAGAATAGGAAGAGAATCCGCCGTCAATCGGAAGGACAACACCGGTCACAAAGCCGGCAGCCTCCGGGCTAGAGAGGAATAAGACAGCGCCACCTAAGTCCTCGACAACACCGAAGCGTCCCCTAGGAGTAGCAGCTAAGATCTTGCCAGTACGAGCGGTCGGAGTGCCATCCGGATTCCATAAAAGCTTTTCGTTCTGCTTCGTAGAGAAGAATCCAGGAGCAATCGCATTGACACGGATTCCGACATGGGAGAAGTGAACAGCAAGCCACTTTGTGAAGTTAGAAACAGCAGCTTTTGCGCCAGAATAAGCAGGAATCTTTGTGAGTGGAGTGAAAGCATTCCTAGAAGAGATGTTCAAAATTGAGCAATCCTTACGACCAATCCTATCTTCGGCAAAGATCTGAGTCGGAAGAAGAGTTCCAAGGAAGTTGAGATTGAAGACAAACTCAACTCCGCTCTCATCAAGTTCAAAGAAGCTCTTGATTCCTTTCTTGGCATCATCAAGCTCTGCAAACTCATTGTCGGTCGTAGCACGCGGATTATTTCCACCAGCTCCATTGACAAGAATATCGCAGGGACCTAAGTCCTTTAAGATCTGCTCATGGCAGGCAGAGAGAGAGTCCTTCTTCAGAACGTTGGCTTCATAGCCATAGGCAACATAGCCTTCTTCACGGAGGGCCTTGGCGTTTTTCTCGGCCCTCTCTTTATTGAGGTCGAGAAGAGCAACCTTAGCACCGCTCTCGGCATAAATGCGTGCCAGATAAGAGCAGATGACTCCTCCGGCACCAGTGATGACGACAACTTTGTCTTTTAAATTAACCTGAATTGGTAACATCTTAATTTTCTCCTTTATTATTTCCGGCACAACGGATCTAAGCAGAAGCAATCCACAGGCGATACACCTAAGAACTTCTCTTCTCCGGTGAGCTTCTTAATCAGATGAGAAATCGTTGATGGATTCTTATCGTAACAGTTGATATAGGTTTTAACCTGCGGGGCATCAAAGAGGTGGAACGGATTTTTCAAAGATATCCTAATGGTAGGAAGCTCATTGACGTACCAAGGAACATCGGGAGTTCCTTTCGACCTCTTATAGGTCCTGCGGTTCACTGTATTATGCGTATCGAAGTCACAGACATGAATCACAAGATCATAATTGTCTGTAAGTTCTTTAATTGGGGTCTTATTGTTGTAGACATTGGAGATAATGCTCAGTGCTTCCCTAGGCGGGAGTTTCTTTGCTTTATCCCTAAGGGATTCAAAGATAGTAACCTGGAAGCCTTTTTCCTCTAACCTATGAGCAATTGTCTCATAGATAGAAGGACCTCTTTTCGGCATCCTGTTATCAAAGGGACTATCTTCATGCTGAGGGACAAGAAGGATTCGTTTTCCTTTTTCGGGAGATAACGGAAGAACTCCTTTTTCCTCTTTGACAAGGACGATTCCTTTATCGGATACCTCATCTTGGACTTTCCTATGCTCCTTCGTTCCCATCAAGGAGTAGATTGGAGTCTCTTGCGGTTTCCTTAAGGAAGGATCAAGCCTAGCTTTGGTCGCCAGGATTCGAGTAACAGCCTCTTCCACACGTTCCTTAGAGAGAAGACCTTTCTTCAGTCCGTTTTTCCTGTATTCGATATCTTCCTCATAGTCATTGTAGAAAAGAATCCTATCGATACCGGCTTCTACCCTCTTAGGAAGGAATTCGCTCCGTTTCCTAGAAGCAGTGAGTCCGACCCTATGAGTAGCATCAGAGACAATCAATCCATTGAACCCTAATTTTCCTCTTAGGAGGGAGGTAAGGATTTCCTTAGAAACAGAAGCAGGAAGAACATCCATATTTTCATCCTTCGCGAACTTCTTCTGATAGGATGGCAGGGCAATATGTCCGACCCTGATCCTAGGAAGAGAAGCATCAATCAAAGCAGAATAGACTTTTCCGTAGCTCTTATCCCACTCTTCGCATGACAAAGTGTTGCTAGTCAAAGAAAGATGCTGATCCCGTTCATCGACACCATCTCCTGGGAAATGCTTCGCACAGGCAAGAAGTCCTTCCTCCTGAACGCCTTTGAGGAATTCAAGAGAGAACTCCTTCACCCTATCTGGATCATTTCCGAAGGTACGATAAGGAATAATCGGATTATGGAACTGATAGTCGATATCGACAATCGGTGCAAAGAGAGTATTGATACCAACCGCCTTTGCTTCTTCCGCGGAAACCTTTCCTAACTCATAAGCATAGTGAGGATCTTTTGTGGACGCGACCTTCGTCTCACATCCGACTTCTGTTCCTCCTCGATAAGCACCATTACCACCGGATTCGGTGTTCGCAGCGATCAGAAGAGGAATCTTCGTCTCTCTCTGCAGAATGAAATTATGCTTGGCAATATTCTCTGCAGAAGAAGGATTGAAGCGGGCTCCGCCAAACTTCCATTTGGTGACAACATCCTTCAGATAAGCTTCATCCTGCTTGGCAGTAAGATGAATGAAAAGCTGTTGGATTTTCTCCTCTTGAGTCCTTCGCTCTTTGGTCTTATTCACCCATTCAATCTGGCTATCGCTCAGATAAAAAGGCTTTTCTTTCAGATTGACAGACATTAAGACCTCCTTGAAGAATCCGGAAGGTGCTTTAAGGCACCTTCCGAATCAAAATATTCAAATCAGATTAGGCAGCAACAGAGGCTTTGGTGACGATAGTATAGGTAACTTCTCCGGCAGTGGAACCATTGAAGCAATAATAACCACCCTGGAGATTACCAGCGACTTCGCCATTCTTAACAGAAACAATTTCGTAGCCATCCTTCAGTTCGACTTTGACACAAAGGAAACGGCCTTCCTTGGCTTCTGCCTTCTTAGCGGCAGTATAATCCATCCTACCAGCAAAGTTAAAGTTATCCACAGTATAGACGGATGCAGACTTGACACCATCATCTTTTACGATTGTGAAGTTCACATACTGGATTGCCGGTTCAGCAGCACGGGTGACAATATCGATAACATGGGATCCAGCTGCAAAGTTGCTGAAATAGTAATAACCATTCCTGAAACCAGCAACTGTTTTTTCGGATTTCACAAGATCAAGCTGATAGCCATCATTCAGTTCAACTTTGACACAGAAGAGACGACCAGCCTTGGCTTCTGCTTTTCCAGCAGCAGTGACATCGGTAATGGTTGCCGGATTATGGTTGTCCCTAGTAGAGACAGTGGCAGATTTGACACCAGCATCCTTATTGAGAGTGAACACAACATCTTTGGAAGCAGGAGTCTCAGAAACGGCCTTAGCCGTGACTTTGCAGGCATAGGTTCCCTCTGTCTTGATGGCATAGCACCACTGACCGAAGTTAGAAGCAGCATTTCCGTTGACAGTGAAAGCATCTAATTCATATCCTTCATCGAATTCAGCGGTTAAGACAAGGTAGTTCGCCTTGCCAATCGGAGCACGATTCTGAGCATCTAAATCCCTCAAAGCTGTAGTATTCGGATAGGTCCTGTATTTGACAGTGAAGGACTTAACGTGTTCGCCTTTTTCAGTTGTGACAGTAGCATACTTGACATCCGGTTTCCTATCGGAACCATTGATGTTAGCAGCGAGCTTCTTGGCACCTTCGCTGACTTCGAAATAGTAGAATCCATCATCAGAAACTTCAGCAGAAGTAGTTCCTAAGGCGACGTTGACGATGTGGTTATTTCCGTAAGGAGTAACCTTGACAGCTAATAAATCACCGACTTTGACTTCATCTCCGCTCTTGATAGCCGTTTTAGAGGTTTTATTATCAGCAGGGCAGGAATAGACTTCAAACGTGCATTTTGGATTCTCATCCCAAGTGATAACCGATTTGGTAAGATGATGCTCAATGGTTCCAGCCTTTTCAAAGGTTGCACCATAGTTTGCAGAGAAGTTACGGTTTCCGGTAATGACAACCGTCGGGGCCGGAGTCCTGATAGCAAAATCAAGGGAAGCTTTGTTATAGGTCTCTGCATAGGAAGTGACTAAGCCCGTGCTATTTGTCTTAACAACAGCTTCAGCAGCATATTTATCGGTATGGTTGGAGAAATCAGAGATTCCGTTATCGGTCTTATAACCGACATACCCAACCTTGGTCTTGATATTCAGTCCGCCGTCTTTCCTCTTTCCAAAGTAATAAGGATCATTGCAGTCCTCAGCAGAAACTGCCGTGGAAGAAAGTCCGAACTCACGCCACTGATAATTATTATCGCCTTCGTATTTGAAGGTATCCATGGTGATATAGCCGGCTAAGTTATAGGAAATAGAGTAGACAAGATCCGAGATCTTGCTGATGGCTGTTTCTTCGCTTGCTAATGCAACCGGGTTTTCCCTAGTCGTGGTGACATACTTATAAGTATCTCCATCCTTGTAGACTAAGGCTTCTGTCTTAGAAGCTTCCTGGCTAAGACGCTTGTCTTTGGAAGTCTTGGAGATTTTGAGGTAGACATTTCCGCTGGTAAGATCGATATCACCGGTAGTAGTGTCTTCGACCTCATGCTTGAAGTTGTCAAGCTTGCCGGTTCCACCATGAGAATCGACATCGACCTTGTAATTGGCAGTGTAGCTGAAAGAGAACTTGCCAGTTAAAGACGGGTTGTAGGCTGAGATAATTTTATCTGCAGCCTCCTTCTGGATCTCGACTTCTTCAGGTTCTACTGTCGGCTTGGCAGGTTCGGTCGGCTTTGCACTTGGCTCCGAGGTTTTTCCGCAACCAGCTAATGCAGCAAGAGAGAGCAGGGAAGCAACTAATGTTAACTTCTTGGATTTCATATTTTTCTCCTTTTTTATTTTGATTTCGGCTTTTTGCCGATGAATCCATTTTCAGACAGATAATCGAAGACATTGTAGATTTCTTCTCTCCAGGTCTTCCAGGAATGGTCTTTGTTCTCTAAATAGCGATACGAGAATCCGATTTCATTATCGATAAGGAACTGATCAAAGTCTTTAGAAGCCCCGATGATGAAGTCATTCTTTCCGACGGAGAGATAGACGTTCTTTTTCTTTTCCTTGCTTGCTAAGCAGAGGGAACGAAGGGTTCCGAACTTGCTTTCATCAAGGAAGTCTGGTTTCGTAGCTGGGGATAAGGCAACACAAGCAGCATACTTGTCGACATTCTTGAGATAGTGGTAGAGAGCTCCGTATCCGCCCATTGAAACACCCATGATAATGAGTGGTTTCTTACGGGAGAGGAAACGGAAATTTCCGTATAGGAAGTCAAGGATGTCTTTTTCAATCAAATCGTAGTAATTGTCAATCTGTCCAAGGTTGAGATACCATTTATTCTCGCCGTTGATGAAGCATGCTGCGACTTTGTTTTCTTCGCAGAGAGAGATAAGAGAAGAGTTCTGTTGGAAGGCTTTCTCGTTATCTCCGAAGCCGCATAAGCAGAGAATCAGAGGATAGGTTTCTGTAGAGTTCTCATAGTACCTATCATCCTTATTGTTTAAGGAACCATGAAGATTGAGAGAAGGAACGACAAGATCGAACTGAGTCCGTCTTGCCAGTGATTTCGGATAGAATTCAAAGGTGAAGGAAGCCATGCTAGATATCTCTTTCTTTATCGAATGGAACGTAGAAGCTAAGGGACTCTGCTTTTGTCTTATTCAGTCCTTTGACTTCTTTCTCGTATTCGTATAAGGCATCTTGGCTCTGAGCACGCTTGATCCTGCACTGGAGATAGTATTCTGTCCTCTCTTTTGCAGAACGGCGTTCTTCTTCCGGAGAGGTTCCAATGGAACCAACATAGTAGGGAAGATTCTTGATTGCCGCATAATCGAGAGGGTTCTGGCAGGAGCCTGCAATAGCGAAGTAGACACCTTTTTCATCACAGACCTGAGCAGCTGCATTTCGCTCTGTATCATCCTGTACTGAGATAATGAAGTTAGCGCCTTGGTTGCAAAGCTGGGTTGCTACCTGTTTCTGGGTGTTGCTGGATGTAACAGAACCGACCGGAAGGACTTCGAAGTTATAGGCCTTAGCTAAATAACCTTGGATGAAATTAATGTAGAGCTGTACCTGTTCATTGACGCTAGAAGGAGCAATGATGCCGCATTTGTACTTCTTTCCTTTACGGAAAGCAGCTTTATCCGCATCACCATTGCTTTCGTTCTCAGCATAGAGAGCCTCAATGTTTTCCTTTGTGGAGGAAGAAACAAACTCAGATAATTTCTCAGGTCCATAGTCCGGATTTGTTTTGTCGAAGTATTTATCGACATTGATCTTACGGACAGTCGGATGGTCCTCCGAGACAGAGTCGACTGCATTCCTGCGGTCGTATTCTTCTAAGGTCTGGATGGCCCACTGGGAGATAGATAAACGCAGAGCTGTTCCATCTGCGTTCTTCCTTGCTTTGCCATTATCAAGAGCATTAACGGAAGCAGCGACAATAGGAAGGATGTGAGCCGTGTACTTTGCGACAAGATAACGGAGAGAGCCATCAACGAAGGCAGAACGATAAGTAGGAGAGAAGCCACCCATCGTAGCATTAGAGACTTTGAACTGAACGGATTTGATGTTAGAAGATGCCATTTCGACACCATTACAGGTGGAAATGACTGCCCTTGGATGATACTTAGCAAACGGCTTAGCGTATTGAATTGTCGTATCCCAGTTCTGATTGTTGACCCTGACTATTTTTGCATCTGCCGGAAGGTCTGAATTTGCCTGACGTTCGATTTTGAACTTACGGGCATCCTTCTGACCTTCATAACCAGTGACTTTGTAGCCGTGGGCAGCAAGGGCATCGTTCCTGCCAAGCCATTTGTTGGTGAAATGCTGGCCATCGAATCCGTAATAGTTGTAGAGGGCGAAGAAGATAGAGTTTTTGCAGTCATCGAAGGTTTCTAAGTCTGCATCAGAGCTAGGAGTATCGGAAGTAGAGCTGCTATCGTTCGGATCTTTGCTGACCGGTTGATTCTGAGAAACAGAATTTTTGTTTCCGCCGAAGATCATCCTATCTTCCAAAGAGCAGGAAGTAAGGAGGCTTAAGCCAAGGATAGGAATTAAAGCCTTGATTTTCTTCATTAGGCATTTTCTCCTTTCTTTTGTGGATTAAGACGTTTCTCCTCGAAGACGTATTTCTTCCTCTTAATCCAGTTGAGGAAGCGGTTCTTGTCGACCCTGTAAACAAGGACAGCGAAGACAGAGAAACCATTAAGGAGAGAAGAAACAGTAGAAGTGAATCCAATGACAGTCGCGTTATCGAATCCATAGGTGTAAAGAAGAGTGGTTCCGACAACGCCAAGAAGCAGACCGACAATCTGATTCGAGTACTTAGCAAGAATACCGCCGATGAAGATTGGCAAGAAGTTCTTGAAGACTGTTCCAGAAGAACCTAAGTTGATGTTAATTGTAATGGTTGCCGTACCGCAGGAGCTCCTGACCTGGTAGACAGCGATGAGAGCACCGGCAATGATGAAGGAAATGATGCAGTGACTGATTTCATTGATACCAGTCTCAACACAGACTTTCTGATTGTAGACAAGAGCAAGCTTGTTATAACCATAACGGGTGTAACAGAGAGCGGCAGCCCTAATTAAGCAGACAATGACAAGAAGAGGAATCAGGATGATTGGTTCCTGGAAGAAGCTAGCAGTGTAGGAACCGGAAGCTAAGTTGACAGTACCGGTAGAACCAGTAGCATTTGCGACAACCTTAGCGATACCTTCATAGATTAAGCACCTGCCTAAGGAAACAACGATTGGAGATAATTTCGTAAAGATAAGAACTAAGGAATGGATGAAGCCTAAAATCCTGCCAAAGAGAATGGAGAGAAGAAGGAAGAGGAAGATATGATTGATGGTATCTACCTGGACAATGAGGGAAGCGAAGAGGCAAGCTAGAATGCCAGTAGCACCAAGAGAGAAGTCCATACGTCCGGAGTTGAGGTTTGTGTTAAGAGCAAGGGCAGCAATCAGTGTCCTTGTAATCGTCTTAAGCCTGATCCTCCTGTTCGAGACGTTATCCATCGTGGAACCGATGAAGAATAATCCGGTGTCACTAAGATTCGATAACAGAACAGCAATCAGAATCCTGACAACGGGGCAGAACAAGGACCAGAAGAGTTTCTTGCCTGTCCTTTTGAGTTTCTGGTTTGCGAAGAACGGAGAAGAGGAATATTGAACTGGCTTTGTATATTTCATTATTGGATACTTCCTCCAGAAGCGAGCATCTTTCCACGGGTATCCCACCTGTTGGCAAGAGAGACAATTAAGAAGATAAGACCCTTGAACCTGTAGCAGTAGTCACCGACTTGGAAAGTAGGTGTAGAGATGGCAGCAAAGAATTCATCAAGGAAAACGGAGAAGAAAGCACCGATGATTGCACAGCTGATTTTTGACTTCGGTCCGCCGCTAGTTGTCCTTCCGCCGAAGACGATAGCAATGATGACATTGAGACCGACCTGGCTTAAGACAGTCGAAGCGCCAAATTGGTTGCCAGTCTTAGAGCAGGCGAAGAGGAAACCGCAGATACCAAGGCCAATGCCAGAAAGTGCGAAGGAGATCCTACCGGATTTCCTTAAGTTGATACCATTGAACTTCGCAGCTTTCTTGTTAGAGCCAATGAATTTGTTCCGACGTCCGACTTTGGTGTAATTGAAGATGAACCAGCAAAGAATAAAGAAGATGACAAGGAAGGAAGCATAGACCCAAGCGTTCGTGAACCTTCCATGGTTGACAGTGATAAGACCGCCATAGTTTTCGAAGATAGCATCGGAGATAGCAGCTAAGATGTTCCTCCTAGTTAAGGTCATAACCATAACCGGAAGGTTGAGCCTAGTAGCTAAGATTGCGTTAACAATACCAAGAGCAGCACCTAAGACAATAGAGACAAGCAACGAAACGACCCTGTTATTTGTTGCGTTATAGAGAATGGCAGCGATGACGGCGCACCTAAGGGATGCGTTTCCTAAGGACATATCGAAGCCGCCCTGTGAATAAATGAAGACAGCACCGGTAGCGACAACAGCAACGAAGATACCATTGTTGATAACATCACCAAGGCTTCCAGAATATCCAGTAATCGTCTTTCCGATGTAGTAGGCAGCAATGATGAGGATAAGCATAAAAAGCGGAACCTTATCAATCCAGAACTTTTTATTAGAAAGGCTTGCTTTCAGATTGAACCTTCCGTAGGCTTCAAGATAACGTTCGTTGAGACGGTCTGCAGCGCTTTCCTTAACGCCCCTGATAGCGAGGACCCGAAGATACTCAGCATAGAGCTCGCTCCGTTTCCTCTTAATCAGCTGGATGTTTTTCACGTATTCGCTCTTTGCTTTAGAAGCAGAGCGTTTTGCGGAGATTTCAATACCTTTTTCGATATCGGAATAGTCTTGTTTATCCTTCTTGGTGGGGTTGCTGATCTTAGCAAAGTCATCCGCCGCCTTTGCTAAAGCCTCATCTCTTTCGGAGATAAAAGAAGCAAGTAATGCAGTTTGTTTTTCCTTGAGATGAATAAGGTCAGTCTTGATAGCCGCCTTTAATTGCTGATCTTTTGCTTTCCGAATTCCAATCAGCTCTTTTTTAAAGCTTTCAACAGCATTCTTATCCGAAGCATCAACAGCCTTAGCCTGATCAAGGATGGTCTGTTCGAAGTAGACAAAGGGAGCTTCTTTTTCGCCGGCTTGTAATGTGATTTCGATTGACATTTTCCGCCTCCTTAGATCCTGTATTGGACAATCTGTTCCTGAGTCAGGGTGTTGCTACGATCAAATTCTTTTGAAATCTGTCCGTCTTTCCTGATTAGGATACGATCCGCCCTTCCGATAAGCTCAGGGAGCTCTTCGGAAATCCTGATAATCGACTTGCCTTCCTTCTTCCTCTTATATAAGAGCTGATAGATGAATTGTTTGACACCGATATCGACACCACGGGTCGGGCAGTCAAGGATAAGGATTTCAGAATCGTTAGCAATCCACTTTGCTAAGGAAACCTTCTGCTTGTTTCCGCCAGAGAGGGTAGAAACAAGCTGTTCCGTAGAGTTGCACTTAATCTGAAGTGCTTTTGCCTGTTCATGGACAAGCTTCTTTTCATCTCGTTTGAAGACCAGCAGATTGGCTTTTGCAATATTATTGATAGAAGCAATTGCAATGTTGTCGAATATAGAAGATTTCAGTGCTAATGCTTCCGTATCACGGTTCTTAGAAAGGTAACCGATTTTTTCTTTCCTTGCGAAGGATTCGCTCTTCACAAGCTTATCTAAGTTCTCACCGACATAGACATAGCCGCCTTCCCTCTTGATATTTCCAAAGAGAGCTTTTCCAAGAGTATGCCTTCCGCATTCTGAGAGGCCGCCAATGCCCAGAATTTCACCTTTGTGAAGTTCAAGATTGACGTGGCGGAGCTGGTTGCCTTCGATACCATCGACCATCTTGAGAACAACCTGGTCAGATAAAGTGCCATCATAATCAGAACGGTAGTAATCACCTTTGAGCTCACGTCCAATCCTATACTTCTTAATGGCATTCGGATCAAATTCGTTCTTGCTCTTGGTAAGATTGGCAACGATGTTTCCATCACGGAGAACGGTAAGGGTATCGCATTTTTCCCTGAGTTCATCCAAATCGTGGGAGATAAAGAGAACCGATTTTCCTTGGTTCTTCAGCTCTTCCCTCTTCTTATAAAGAAGGATACGTCCAGTCTCACTAAGAGCGGTTGTGGTTTCATCAATGATGAAGATTTCCGGATTCTTGTGGAGACACTTAGCGATTTCAATCAGTTTACGTTGCTGCCTATCATAAGCAGCGGTAATCCTTCCTGGATTGATATCATTGACACCGATATTGGAGAGAGCAAGTTTTGCATGCTTACGAAGTTTCTTTCCATTAACGAATAATCCGAAGATTGCGTTAAGGAAGAAACTACGGACTTTATTTTCTTTATGTTTCGGATTGACGATTTCGTTAACTGCATTGAGATAGTGATTCTTGAGAGAAACCTCATCGCTCTTAATCCAAGTTTTGCGGATATAGGTGGTCTTCTTCAGATTATTAATCTGTCTCTCGTAGTCTTTTTCATTCAGATGATGTTCGTGTTCACGACGACGTTTGCAGAGTTCAGCATCGAGATTCTCTTCGTTCTTGTCGTACTTTGCATCAATTCCCTTTTCCTTCTCAACATAAGTGTTAAATAAGGATTCAGAAGTACTATTGAACTCTTTGGCAATGCTCTCGTGCTTGTCCTTGGATTCTTCCTTCTGCTGCTGAGCCAGAGAAGCATAAGAAGCATGAAGGGCCCCCTTCTTTGCCTCCTGGACTGCCTTCTTGTATTCTGCTTTATTTCCAGAATCCAAAGCAGCAAGGCTCTTAGAAACAAGATCCTTAGCTAAAGCATCAAATTCATTAAGAGAAACAGAAAAAGCAGGAGAGAAATTCTCAACCTTCTCATCTTCGAAATAATGATTTCCTGAGAAGTTCTTCAGCTCTCCCAAAAAGATGTTCTCAGCAACTGAAACTTCAGCAATTGTTCCGTTTTCCTGAACAATAATGCCGATGCCTTCTTGAAGAGCCTCAATCATCGACTTTGGCTTCCAAGGTTTTCCGTGATATTCCCTCTGTCCGCTCGTTGCCTGGTAAATACCAGTCCTGATTGCAGACATCGTGGATTTTCCGGAACCATTCTCACCGATAAAGCCGCGGATCTCTCCAGGATAAATTTCAATAGAGACATCGTTAAGTGCAATTGTCGGTCCGAACTGCTTCACAATATGCGAAGCCTTAAATATAGGTTCTGCCATGTATGCTATCTCCTTCATCATATAAAGTTTACCCTTGGTGGAAGTGCTTTCAAATCGATTGTTTTGTTATTAGCTATGCACTTTTTTGACTATTCCTATCAGTTCCATTGTTCAGGCGGAAAATTAGAAGTCATTTTTTTGCAGTTTTTGTATACTAT
>URQF01000006.1 GCA_900549915.1 uncultured Mollicutes bacterium
GTCTTTCATGTCCGCTTTTTTAGGATTCCATCCTATCGCAAACAAAATCCCGGCATATTCTTGCGATTGCCCTATCGCTTCTCACTCTCTACTCGATTTTTATCCTTTATAATATTAGCATGAAAAATAAATTAATTTATTCTTTTCTTCTTACGGGACTATGCTTCCTCTCTTTATCGGGATGTTCAAGGAATTCGAGTTCTCCGAAAGAGAATGTTATCAATAATTCCGAGCATCTGAAAGTGGACGATAGTGCTTTTCAGAAAACCTATGAGACGGGAGACAGCGTGGACTTTTCTTCGCTGAAAGCCACATTCGATTCTTTATCCTTGAGTTATGGTGAGACTATCAATGAAGATGCGAATCATTTCTATGTGATTGATAACCCATCGAACCCAAATAGTGCTGTAAAGAACGGAGCTTCTGTTCAGACGACTAAGAAGAGCTCGGAGACGCCAATCTATGTTGCTTACCGGGCAGAAAGCAATGGGGATGTTGTCTATTATGTCAGTGCTCCTATTACTTTGACGATTACCAATAGCAATGCTCTTAGCCCATGGGTTCTTTATACTGTCACAGGAGTAGTGTTTGTTGCCTTGATTGGTTTTTCCTTCTGGAAGAGTAACAAGATTAAAAAGCAGGGTCAGGTTATATCTTCTCCTAAAAAGACACAGGAACCAAAGGAACCTGTTTCGCCTCAGATAGAAACGAAAGAAAACAAGCAGGATTCTTCGTCTGATGATGAGGAAGTCTAAATAAGATTCGAAGAATGGAATATAAAGTACACGGAATCGAGTTCCAGAAAGAAAAAGAAGATACCCTTGTCGAGATACGGCAAGGTGGGGTTGATTGTGTCTATAAAAGGAAGCCAACCCCTTTCCATAAACCAGTCCGTTATGTCAGGATGGATTTGGATGGGACGAGTGTAAAGAGCGAAGAGTTCTGGATTTCAAGGATTGAGAAAACAAGGCAGGTGGTTTCTCAGAATTCCTCTTTCCGTCTTACGAAGCAAGATTTTCCTTTTGTCTCTGGTTTTACAACCCAGGAACACCTTTCTTATTGCTTGAGTAAATATAAGATTCCTGTGTCTGTGAATAGTGCTCTAGAGAAATATCATGAGCTTACAAAAGAAGAGCTTTCGGATATTTTAAGTGGAAAGAAGAAAACAGATGCTTTTAGACCACGGGAAGGATTAAAGGATTTCCTTCTTTTTTTGAAAGGCAAGAGCATCAAAATCGGATTAGCCACAAGTGGTCTTGACTATAAGGCAAGGGGAGAGATTGAATCTGCTTTTTCTCTTCTTGGTCTTGGTAAACCAACGGATTTCT
Organism: uncultured Mollicutes bacterium; assembly: GCA_900549915.1. GTDB lineage: Bacteria > Bacillota_I > Bacilli_A > RFN20 > CAG-288 > Enterosoma. The sequence continues at coordinate 1,329 of URQF01000006.1, forward strand.
ATGATTCGATTGTTACTGGAGGAAGAGAAAAGAAGAAAGGCAGGTATGGAACAAGGGGTGAGCTTGTCAGTAAACCGCATCCCTGGATTTATTCGGAACTTGCTTTGGGTTTATCCATTGAGGATCCAAGTAATGCAGTTGTTATGGAAGATTCTTCTGCTGGTGTCATTTCGGCACGTCTTGCTGGATTCAATGTCATTGGGTTTAAAGATGGAAATATCTATCCATCTGGATTAAATGATCAATGTGTTTTGATGGCGGATGGTTTTGATGAAATAAAGGAATTTATCCAGTAGGGTGTTGGATGAGATGCGTTTTAAAAACAAATCTAGTTGGTTTTAATGGAAAGCTTCTTTCAGAATAGAATTATTGTTCTTCTTAGCTTAAATTAATATACCAACCTATATTACAGAAAACAGCTTGCCTGTTTCTTAGAAGAACAGTTTTTCGTTACTCTAGATATTAATTTGTTTCTGAATTGAATTTGTTTCTCTTCAAGATAAACTGAAGAACAAAGTAAAGAATTCCACCGATGAATAGCCTTAAGGACCAGAACTGACTGGGACTGATGCCAGGAATAAAGCTTCCTCGATGGTCTCCTCGAAGATATTCCATGAGGAAGCGGAAGATTCCGTAACTGATCCTATAGATAGAAAGAGTATAGCTACTATGCTTTTTAAAGACGAGATAGAACAAGATAGAAGCTAATAGGAGGAGGAAGATACACTCGAAGAGATTGGTCGGATAGACTTTCACGGATGTGGTATGGAATTTGATTCCTATCCATGCAAAAGGTGAATTCTCTGGAACTGGCTTTCCGTAACAGCATCCGTCTAAGAAGCATCCGATTCTACCGATTCCGTGGCTGAATGGAATACATGCTCCGGCTAAAGACAGAATCGGACTGAGTGACTTCGGATATTTTTTCCGTATGACGAAATAATACCCAAGAAGAAAACTGCCTGCTCCAAAGAGCAATCCTCCAAAGAAGGTCATGGACCAAGTAAAATGATAGGTATGCGGATTCTCGATAAAATCGTATAGGTTCTGCCTTAGAATGGCTCCGACTACACCAAAAAAGGCTGCAATAACTAGATTGAGTTCAAAGGCGATTGCGTTTTCTTTTCCGTATCCGTTTTTACGGAAATAGAATTCGATTAAGAACACATCGATGAGGATTGAAAATGCGATAAGGAACGGATAAAGATCAAAGTTCAGGTTGAGCATGTTTTTTCTTTCCTTTATATTTTATGAACCAAAGCAAGAGGTAGAAAAGAAGCAGGATGAATCCAAGGATGATGGAGAATATAAAGTACTTTGGTGTAGTCTCAATCTTAAAAAAGGAAGTAAAAAGAAGGCTGTTTAACAAATTGAAGAGGAAATGGAAGAGATAGCTGGGCATTGTGGAAGAATAGAGAATACTGTAGCTGGTTAAGAAAAGAGAGAGGAAGAAGGTATAACCAATTTGGGAGGTGACAGAGAGAGGGTCGTTTCCGTAGTAGTTGATGGCATGCCTTAGTCCAAAACAGAGGGAAACAAGAAGGATGGTGTAGACTTCTTTGTGCTTTCTTTGCTTCCTTAGGTTGAGAGTGAAAACAAGAAGTAGCTTTCGGAACAGGACTTCTTCGATGCCTGTTTTTATGAGGGTTAGGAAAAGAGAAGAGAAGAAGACAGAGGATTGATAGGAAACATTGGGAGAAATACGGAAAAACAGAACATAAAGGAAATTGGAACAGCAAAGAAGGAGAAAAGGAAGAAGATAGAAATAGGAGGGCTTTGCTTCTCTGGCTGGGATTTTCCTGTCTTTTGAATCCAGGAAGAGAATCAAAAGAAGAACAAGATAGATTCCGGATTGGATTAGATTCACTGCCCAAAGGGGTTCCACCCATTTCTGGATAGGAAGAAAAGAGATTCCAAGATAAATCAGCAAAGAGGAAAAGAAGGAAACCAATGGCAAATACTGTTCTTTTTTCATGATTCCATTCTATTCGCTCTTGGTTTTCCTTTCAATAACACTGCAAAGAAGGAAAAGCTGGTTTATACTTATAAGGATGGCATTATACGCACTTGGAGATCTTCATCTCAGCTTCTCAAATCCGGACAAATCAAGGGATAAGTTTGGAAAAGCCTGGATCAACCATGAAGAAAAAGCGAAGAAGAATATCTCTTCCTTAGTAAAGGAAGAGGATACTTTGGTGTTGACGGGAGATCATTCCTGGGGAAGAGATATCGAGGAAGCAAAGAAAGATCTTGATTTCATCCTTTCTTTGCCAGGAAAGAAAGTGCTTCTACGAGGCAATCATGATCACTTCTGGTCTTCCAATAAGACCTCAAAATTAAATGAACTCTATAACGGAAGACTTTTCTTCCTCCAGAATAACTTTGCCGTTTACAAAGACTATGCCCTAGTTGGAACGAAAGGATTCACTTTCGAGGGACCCTTCTATGTGAACCGCAACACCAATACGATTGTCGGATTCGATGAATCACAGGAAAAACAGAGCGAGAAGCTGATCAACCGGGAAATTATCCGCTTGAAGATTTCATTGGATGCTGCAAAAAGCGCAGGTTATCAGAAATTCATCAGGTTCCTTCATTATCCTCCAACGAATATCCTTCAACAGGATTCTCTCTTTACGAAGGTAGCTGAAGAATATCATGTCGAGCAGGTTGTCTACTCTCATTGCCATGGTGAAAATCACTTCCACGACTCGATTCAAGGAAGGCATAACGGTATCCTTTATACCTTTGTCTCTGGCGACTATCTCGACTTCATGCCGGTTAAGATTCTAGATTAAAAAAACGGAGCCCTTTTGGAAAGGAACTCCGTTTTTTTCTTTAAATGATGTGGAAGAGCAGATCGCCGTAGGAAGGAACCGGCCAATCTTCCTTGCTGACAAGCAGTTCAAGCTGATCAATCGGGGCACGAAGAGCATGCCTTGCAGGGAGCAGCTGATCACGGCTGAAGACTGCTAAGTCACGGCCATGGAAGTTTTTGGCTTCTTCAAGGAGGCCATCAAGAGCATCTGTTGCTTTTCCTGCTTTTTCAAGAAGAGCAGAAATCTTCTTTGCAGTATCAAAGGTTGTAAAAGGAACTGGGATGCCAGCTTCTTTTAAATCTTTAATCTCATCCGCCAATTTTCCAAGATACTTATTGATGCTTGGAAGGTATTGCTTCCGGGCCCTGTGAGACCTTGTCTTGCTATCGATGATAGCTTGGTTTGCATACCTTTCGTATTTGATATTGGCGCGGCTTAATAACTCAGTTTCGCTTAATACCTTAGAATCCTGGAAGAGGTCTTTGACCTTCTTTTCCAGAAGGACATCGGTGGCTTCGACAGTCGTCTTGAGATTTGGAAGTCCACGTTTTTCCGCTTCTTTGACCCAGTCTTCGGAGTATCCGTCACCATTGAAGAGGATACGCTGATGTTTTTCAAGATTGACGCGGATCCAGTTATTGATTGCCTTGTCTTTGTCTTTTGCTTTTTCGACGGTATCAGCAAACTCTTTGAGTTCATAACCGGTGATGGTGTTAAGAACCGTGTTCGGAGTTGCAATGTTTTGTTCGGAGCCGACCCTGCGGAATTCAAAACGGTTTCCCGTGTAGGCAAAGGGAGAAGTACGGTTCCGGTCGGTAGTATCCTTGGATAAGACCGGAAGGGATTTGGCACCTGTAAGAAGCTTGCTTGCTTCTTTGCCTTTCTTGTCCTTCTTCTCAGAAACGATGTCTTCGACAACTTCTTCGAGTTCATCCCCTAAGAAGATGGAGAGGATTGCCGGCGGGGCCTCATTGGCTCCTAAACGGAAATCATTACCATAGGTAGCAACCGAGCTTCTTAATAGACCAGCGTATTCATCAACGCCTTTGATGACAGCGGTAAGGAAGACTAAGAAAAGCTTATTGTCTTTCGGTTTGTCTCCAGGACGGAAGAGGTTGATGCCGGTATCGGTGTTGATAGACCAGTTGTTATGTTTTCCAGAGCCATTGACTCCGTTGAACGGCTTCTCTCCTAATAAACAGATAAAGCCATGCTTTTTGGCAATCTTCTTTAGAATCAGCCTGACCCTTTCGTTCTGATCGGCAGCGATATTGGTCTGGCTGAAAATCGTGGCTAATTCATGCTGGCTAGGTGCGACTTCGTTATGTTCGGTCTTGGCCGGAATACCAAGAACCCAGAGGTTTTCGTTGACTTCCTGCCTGAAGGAAATAATTTTCTCACGGATTGGACCAAAATAATGGTCTTCCCTTTCCTGTCCTTTCGGAGAAACAGCTCCAAAGAGTGTTCTTCCCGTGTAGACAAGATCCTTACGCTTTTCATAAGTGTCGGCATCCAGAATGAAGTATTCCTGTTCCGGACCTTCGCTTGTGAAGACTCTTGTGGTCTTGTCGTCTCCTAAAAGACGCAGAGCACGGATTGATTGATCGTTGAGATAATCCATGGAACGGAGAAGCGGAGTCTTTTCATCCAAGGCTTCTCCTGTGTAGGAGCAGAAAGCGGTTGGAATATAGAGGACAGCGCCGTATTCGTCATGGATGACAAATGCTGGAGAGGTGCAATCCCAAGCCGTGTATCCACGTGCTTCGAAGGTGGCACGTAATCCACCAGACGGGAAGGAGGAGGCATCCGGTTCTCCTTTGATCAACTCTTTTCCAGAGAACTCCATCCTGATCTTTCCGTCCTTATCCGGGACGGAAATAAAGGAATCGTGTTTTCCTGCAGTGAGCCCGTTCAATGGCTCGAACCAGTGGGTGTAATGGGTGGCTCCTTTGCCTAGAGCCCAGTTCTTCCTTCCTTCTGCTACATCATCGGCAAGCTTAGGATCCAGAGCGGATCCTTTTTCAATGGTTTCTTTTAGTTCCTTGTAGACGTTCGGAGAGAGGGAATCCTTCCTTGCCTTATCGTTGAAGACATCGATGCCGTAATTGCTGACTACGTCGAACTTCTTCTCGCTCATATGGCGCCTCCTTTGTGCTAAACGGACTAAACAAGAAAAAAGATATTCTTATCGGGTTAAAAATACAAGAATTATTTTTATTTTGAAACAACAAAATCAATTGTTGTCTTCTTCTTCGAAACGAAGGAGCTTCTTGTCAATATCTTTCCGGGTCTTTGTCTTTTCGATGATAGAAAGGACAAGGACGAAGATGCCAAGAAGGAGGGAAACAAGGAGGTCAGTCAGGAAGACGGTTCTTGTTAAAGGAGAAGCACTGCTTCCTTCTTTTAGAAGCTCTGTACTTACAATGTATCCAGGAAAGGTATAATTCGGCATCCTGATTTTTCCACTGTATTTGGTAATAAAGGGCAAAAACTGAATGAGAGTTGCTAGAAATGAAGAAGTCCTGGTTCCTAAGACAATCAGATTGATTTTACTAAATCGGATTTTCTTAAAAATCAGCCTGATTAAGGTAAAAAAGAAGGCTAAGAATACTAAGATAGAGAAAATGGATAGAGATGCCATGTTCTTTGTAAAGAGGAGCTGAATGACCTCAAGAATGGAAATCAGAATACCTGCATAAGCAGTGTTAAACGCGGTTTTATAGTTACCAAAATCCGGAGTGTTCCTTTTCTTGACTTCATTTCTGATTTCTTTTATCAGCTGAGCCTGGATTTCTTCTTTTTCCCTTCCTTCGTTCTGATATTCTTTTTCCCGTTTGGTATAGAAAGCAGACCTTTTCTCTTCTAGGATAGAAGAATCGTCATGATGTTCCTTTAGTTGTTTTTTCAGGAATTCTTGCCAGTTTTGTACCATGTCTTTCACTATACCATGTTTCTCATTCGTTGAATCAATTTATTAGAAAACGCTTTCTTAAAAAATGAGTTGAAAATATATATTTTGATTCCTATAATACCCTTCCATTCTGATTTGGACGACAAAGAAGATACGACGACGTCTTTTTCCGTATCCGTAGATGAATGGCACATCAACAAGGAGGCTACAAGATGAAAATCAATGAGAAAAAGGAAAGCAAGAAAGCCTTATTTTTAAGCTTAATCTATGCTCACATTGAAGCCCTGTTCAGCGGTAACGCACTCGACTTCTAACAAAACAGGCAGGTCCGCTGGGCCTGCCCGTTTTTCATATTCCTGAAATAGAAGCGAGATTCTTCTTCCGTTTTTGAATCCTTGTTCCTTCTTGGCTCTTTTCTTTGCTTGAACGAAATTAAAATTTCAAATCGAAAAGAGGGGTCAAAGCAGTGCACGAATGGATACGGATGCCTTGCTTCCTGATTTTCTTGGATTCAATCTTAACTCAATCCTATGTTTTGACTATAATTGAAACTATGCCAGTAGATAATTTATCTTTGCAGATTATTTCGGACTCTCTGAAGAAAGAGAGGGTCGGAGCAAGAATCGGACGGGCTCTTAGTTTGAACGCGAAAGATTATGCGCTTCCTTATGTCCGGGAAGAAGAAAACGGACTCCATCATGGCTCCCTTATTTTTTCTAGGGATCCTGTGAATCCTTTTGTGTGCTATTCCTTAGGGCGGTTCAGTAAGATTGAGGACACGAGTCCTTTCTATAATTCCTTAAAGAAACTTTATGGTGGAACTGTCCTTGATGTTGTCAAACACCAGGGAGAACGAATCATTTCTTTTAAGATCAAAGCAGACAGGAGTGACATCACAAACGTCAATTCTGGGTATGATCTTATTTTTGAGCTTTTCCCGAATCGGCCGAACTGCTATATCATTGCCTATCCCTATGGAAAGATTGTCTCTCTTTATCATGAACATACTGATATTGAAAAAGGCATCTATCTGACTCGGAATGCTATCTATAACTATCCTTTGACCAGAAAGCCTCTTCCTTTGGAAAGGCAGGATCCAGAGGAGGCTCGGCCTTATCTTCCCAATGCGACTCTTCGGTATCTGAAACAATATGTCCAGAAAGGGCATGATTTGAAGGATACTTTGAAGGCAAGGAAGGAATCTTCTTCTCTCTATGTCTATAAGAAGGATATTCTTTCGTTTTCCTTTGGATTGGAAGGAGTGAAGGAAGTCAAAGTCGAGGATCTTTATTCCTGCTTTGTTCAGAATCAGAAAGAGGTTGCCCGGCTAGAAAAAGTCAAAGAGCTTCTGAATCTGATTCATAAGGCAATCAAGAACAACAAGAAAAAGGAAATTAATTTAGAACAAGATCTGAATACTGCCAAAGACAGAAGGAAGTATCTTACCTATGGGCAGATGATTTATCAGTATCAAGCAGAAATCAGCAAAGGAGATAAGGTCTTAGAAAGAGATGGGGAGAGCATTCCCTTGAATCCGAGATTGGATGCTCCTCATAATGCGAACTACTACTTTAAGAAATATCAGAAGGCAAAAGCGGCTCTTGTGATTCTTAAGGATCTGATTGAGAAGTGCAAAGAAGACTCTCTCTATCTGGAAAAGAAGGAAAGGGAGATTGTGGATGGCACTCCAAGAGATATCAGGGAACTTAAGAGCGAGCTTTTGGAAGAAGGCTATATCAAGGAGAAACAGGGCCGGAATACGGTCTATAAGGTATCCAAGAAGCATTCTTATGATCCACATTATCTGATCGTCCCGGAAGGAAAGATTGGTTTTGGAAGGAATGGACTTCAGAACGAAGAACTGACCTTCAAGCAAGCCCGCAAGGAAGATACCTTCCTCCATGTGAAGGACTATCCCGGTGCCCATGTTGTGATATTAGAAGGAAAAGGAGACGAAATCCTTCGCCTTGCCGGTGAACTCTGTCTCTACCTATCTCATCTTTCGAGTGGGACAATCAGGGTTGCCAAGAAGAAGGATGTTAAAAAGAATCCAAGCCATATCGGACTTGTCAATATTCTGAAGTACAACACCAGGGAAGTGAAATTTATCCGTGAGGAATCCTTGGCTATCTTCAAAAAGGCATTGAAAAAGAACTAAGCGGTGACTATCCTTAAATAAAAAAGAGGTTCCTTAAATGAAAAGAAACACTTCTGAATCCAAGCGCCTTTTTGCCTTGAGAAGGGCTAAACTTATATATATTAAGGATATAAAGGCAGGAATTAACAGAAATTAACCTTCCTTTATTGACTTTGGCGCTTTGATTCAGTATATTAATTGTCGCTGTTATTTTTGCCCCCTTAGTTAAGTGGTATAACGGATCCTTGGTAAGGATCAATTGCTAGTTCGATTCTGGCTCGGGGCACCATTTAGTTCAAAATAGTCGTATATAGATGTCGATTCGTAAGTGTGTGTTATATCGACGGGAGGGCCTTCAATGAGTTCTAAGGATAATAAGAAAAAGGGAGCCGGCAGAGCTCACGCGGTTGCTGCGTGGGAATGGTTTAAAGAGGCTGCTTGGTTACAGGTTTTACTTATTGTCGGACTTGTTGTCGGTGTTGTTGTTGCTATTCCGTATGCTGTCAAAGGCATTTCCGGAAGGGTCAACAATAGCAAATCCACCTTCTTCTCTTCTCATGCTATCACTTACGAACAGCTGAACAAAAAACTCGATGGAACCGATAAATCCGGCAAAGCCGTCGGAGAAGATAAGAATAGCTTCTCTGTCAGCGATGACAAGGATGGCTTCGTCGTCCTTTTCTACAAAGACAACTGCGATGGCTGTGATTCTATGCAGAGCCATGTCGAGACCTGGTTCAACAACTTCAATAAGAAGAATGCCCAGATCGAGTTCTATTCTGTCAATGTTTCCTGGAAACCGGGAGACACCGATGAATGCAACAAGAACCAAGGACAGTATGCTCTCTACGATAACAGCAACATCACCCTGGAAGAACAGAGGGATGTCCAGAATGCTATCCGTGATGTCTATCTTGGCAATGACGAAAACCATAAGAACAGTGAAGTCACCGAAGAAAAGCTGAAAGCGGATCTTACTGCTGAAAAAGATGGTGGAACACTTCCGACTCCGTTCTTCGTCACCTTCACCAAAGCCAAATCTGCTGCTAACTACCTCACCGATGTGGATGGTTACAATGCCGATAAGGCTGCTGGTAAGAAGAACACTGCCTTCATCCGTTCTACTCCTAGCCGCGCTATTGTTACGCCGTTTGCTTCCTTATCTCTCACCTCTGCTACGGATGTCGCTTCTATGAGGCTCGACATCTACGGATTCCAGCGCTACGTTAAGTAAATGAAAACTTAGGACTGCTGAAAAGCAGTCCTTTTTTTCTTTTCCTATTTTACCGATCAGCTTTACTAAGTCTATAAGACAAAGAAGGATTATCTCGATCTTCGAATGCAGATTCTGTTAGGCAAAAAATTTTTTGGCTGTGTCCTTGAAATCCAGAGACTATCACACTAAACTAAATACGAAGCTGATTATCGCTATTGGACTAAAGCAGCTTTTTTCAGCTTCACCCTGGCGGTTGTCAGAGTAAGACCTCATATGGAAAAACCTCCGTTTCTGTCTCATCTTCGATGAGATAGGGATGGAGGTTTTCCATGTAAATAGGAATGTTCAAGAAATTCACTGTTCTTCCTTTTTGTTTCTGTCTTTTATCGTCTTTTTTCTCGTTGTGTTTCTTATGGAACCTAGTCGGATAGGTGCTGCTTTGGAAGATAAAACACGAAAAAAGGACTGCGAACCCTGGCTTTTAAGCCTAGGATCTTAAGCAGTCCTTATTCCTTTATTTTCGGATTGTTTTCTCGATGTTTTTATAAAGGTAATCGGCTAAGGTATCGATACCTTTATCGAGCTTTGCTGAGACGGCATAGATGACAGCATTTGGATTCCGTTTCCGGACGTTGAGGTTGAACCTATCGAAGGAGAAATCAAAGGCGGGCAGAGTATCCATCTTAGTAACGACGACTAAGGGAGCGACTTGGAACCTGAGTGGATATTTCAAAGGTTTATCAACGCCTTCTGGCACGGATAATAGGACCCTGTTCTGGTTTGCGCCTGTATCGAACTCAGCTGGGCAGACTAAGTTTCCAATGTTCTCAAGGAAAACGACATCAACATCATCTAATCCTAAGGCCTCAATGGATTCTTTTGTCCTTTGTGCTGTCCTGTGACAGGCTCCGGAAGTATGAACCTGGATTACTTTGGCATTGGTTGTCTCTTTGATGGTGTCCCTGTCTTCCTTGCCATCGATATCGGCTTCCAAGACGCCGATTCTAAGGCCTTTTTTCTCTAAGCAAGGAATTAGTTTGGATAACAGTGTTGTCTTTCCAGAACCAGGAGACGACCTGACGTTGACGAAGTAGACATCATGCTTCTTCAGTTCTTCTCGGACAATCTCTGCTTCTTCTTCATTCTTGGCTAAGACGTTTTCTTTTACGACTAAGACTTTTTCTTCTTCGTTCATGTTTATTTCCTCCGCTGCTGTCTTTTTTGCTTCCTAGCTTCTACGACTGGCTCTGGAACTAAACGAGAGATATCTTCTCCATGGAAGAAAATCTCTTTGATATTACTGGATGAGACAAAGGACTGATCCTTATGTGCCATCAAATAGACCCTGTCGATATCCGGTTCAATGAATTCGTTGACTTCGTGCCTTTGGTATTCGGCTTCATAGTCAGTGACTGCACGGAGTCCGCGAATCAAAGCCTGCGCATGAAGCTTCTTTGCTTCTTTGACAACGAGTCCTTGGCAGGAGACGACCGTGATGTTTGGATAATCCTGGAAGACCTCTTTTGCTAGTGCAACTCTTTCTTCTGCGGTAAAGAGATATCTTCCTTCCTTCTCTTTGTTGTCTGCAACCCTGATGATAATCTCATCGAAGATTCTTGCTGCACGTAAGGCAACGTCGACATGTCCGTTTGTTAAAGGATCAAAGGATCCTGGGTAGACTGCGATTTTCATTTTTGTGTGGCTCCTCTGCGGTAGATTCCGACATGTTTCTGACCATAGCGGTATTCTTTTAAGGCGAATCCTTCTATCCTTGGATTTTCGATTTCCTGTTCGGAAACAATCAGTGCATCATCACTTAGCCTGTTCCTATCGATCCTCCTTTGAATCGTATCGTGGTTGATTTCCATCTTGTAGGGAGGATCTAAGAAGACTAAATCGAATTTGACATCTTGGTACTTCTTTAAGAAGAGGCGATAGTCGCTAAGAGATAGAACGACACTTTCTTTTTCGGGATTTAAAGAAAAGATGTTTTCTTTCAGAATTTGGAATGCCTGCCGGTTTTTATCGTTGAAATAGATGACTTTAGCACCTCTGGATAGTGCTTCTAGTCCCCTAGCTCCGCTGCCTGCGAAAAGATCAAGACAGGTCGCACCGACGACTTTGTCTCTTATCGCGTTAAAGATAGCTTGCCGGACTTTATCCCTTGTGGGACGGGTGACTTTGCTATCCGGAATCTTGAGGAAACGTCCTTTGTAAATGCCTTGGATAATTCGAATCATAACCTGATTTCCTGTGTTAGTTTTGCTGTCAGATGATTGAGGATTCTCTGCCTCTTGTTATAGTAATAGAGATATTCTTTCCTTTTCTTATTGTTTCGAAGAAGACTGTCTTTTTCTTTGGCTTCCTGAATGACTTTTTCTTTTTCTAAAGAGTCTGTCCTATTCCTTGCCTTAGCAAAAAGATCATCTCGTTCCTTGCTGAGATTCTTGAGTTCCTCGTCCTTGTCAATCTCAGCTGAGAGAGACTTGATTTTGTGATAGAGGGCAGATTGTTTCACTTGATAAATGAAATCAAATTCTTCTGCCTCAAATTCTTCTTTTTTCACACGTTGATTATAGCATTTTACGCCGAATATTCGGGAGATAATGCTATAATCTTTTTCACAATGAAACTATTTAAAATTTATACTTACAAAGATGAAGTCCTTCATCAGAAGGCAACAGAAGTCACTCTTCCCATCAGCGAAGAAGAACGTAATAGGCTCCTTGACAGGGTCGAATATCTGAAAAAAAGTCAGGATGATGACTTTGCAAACGAATATGGCATTCGCTCTGGAGTCGGTATTGCTGCTCCCCAGATTGGTGTTTCGAAACGTAGGTTCGCTATCTATTTCGAAGACAGCAATGGAAAAAAATACGAATACGGATTAGTGAATCCTAAAATTGTGTCTTCCAGTGTCAAACGCGCTTATCTTTCTACTGGAGAAGGCTGCTTATCGGTTCCAAAAGATGTCCCAGGCTATGTCTATCGTTATTACCGAATCACGCTAAAAGCTTTTGATGTTGTTTCCAATAAGGATGTCACTTTGCATCTTTCCGGTTATCCGGCTATTGTCTTCCAGCATGAGTACGACCATCTTGATGGTGTTCTCTACATTGATAAAATTAACAAAAAAGATCCCTTCTATAAGGATCCAGAAGCCGTTGCAATCTAAAATTCTTTCCGGATTCTTATCAGTAAAGCGTTTTTTTGAGTGTTTCCCCTTGTTTAATAATTTTGACTTGTCTAAAATAATAAAGAAAAACAGACGAATAAACTTAATTTTCAGCTATTCGGCCTTTTTATCTTTGCAGAGGTATTATTTATTATGGCTCCAACCAAAAAGAATCTGTCTTCACCTGTCGAAATCTATGCTTTAGGCGGACTTGGCGAAGTCGGTAAGAACCTTTATTGTATCGAAGACGAGAACAACATTCTCATTGTCGATTGCGGTGTCAGGTTCCCCGATGCAACAAGGCCTGGAATCGACTACATTATTCCAGATTTTACGCACCTTGTTCAAAGCAAATCCAAAATCCGCGGCATGGTCATCACCCACGGACACGAAGACCATATCGGTGGTATTCCCTTTTTACTCCAGCAGAGGGATATCCCTGTCATTTATGCTCCGAAGCTTGCAGCGACCTTGATTCGTCACAAGATTGCCGATAACAAGATCCGTACCACTACCGCTTTGAAGGAATTTGATGGAGACTCTGTTCTCCATCTCGGTGATTTCAAAGTCGAGTTCTTCCATGTCACGCATTCCATTCCGGATGCTTATGGCTTATATATCACCACTCCTCAGGGCACTATTGTTGAGACTGGTGACTTCAAGATTGATTTGACGCCAGTCGATGAGGATTTTGATTTATCCAAACTTGTTCATTTCGGAGATCAGGGAATCGATTTGCTGAGGGCTGATTCTACGAATGCCGAGAAGGAGGGATATACCCGTTCTGAAAAGACGGTTATCCAAGGCATCGAGGATGTTTTCTCGGAAGCTCCCGGACGTCTTATCATCTCTACTTTCTCTTCCAATATTTGCCGTATTCAGCAGATTATTGAAACAAGCAGGAAGTTCCGCCGTAAGATTGTCATCTTCGGACGCTCGATGGAAGCCAATGTCGATGCTGCCCGTGAGTTCGGCTATATCAAGGTTCCGGATGAATATCTTGCCGGACCGGATCAGCTTCGTACTCTTCCTCCGAATGAAGTCACGATTCTCTGTACTGGTAATCAAGGAGAGCCGAGGGCTGTTCTTTCCCGTATTGCACGTGGAGAGCATCGGTTTATCCATGTTCTTCCCGGTGATACGGTTGTCTTCTCTTCTTCCGTTATTCCTGGAAACACAGCTGCTATCAATGCGTTAATTAACGGATTGGAACGTTTAGGAGCTCAGGTTATCACCAATTCGGTTCTGAACAACCTTCATGCTTCCGGACATGCATCCAAACAAGAGAGGCGTCTTCTTCAGAAGCTTGCCCGTCCAAAGTATTTCAGGCCGATTCACGGTGAATACCGCAGGCTTAAGCTTCATGCACGCATTGGTGTTGAATGCGGACTTAGGAAGGATCATACCTTTGTCTGCAACAATGGTGATGTGTTAATGCTTGTCAATCACAAGGTCGTCAAGAGCGATATTACCTATCCGGGAGAAAATATCTATATCGATGGCAATAATCCGGTCGGTATTACCAATGCCGTCATTAAGGAACGTACGACTTTAATCAATGAAGGAAGGGTTTCTGTCTTTGTTGTCATTGACCCGAAACGGAACAGGCTGGTTTCTTCTCCAGTTGTTGAATCGAAAGGATTCATCACTTCCAATAAGAAATCAAGGCAGAAAAAGGCCAGTGAGATTATCGGTATTGAGGTCAGCCGTGTCAGGCAAGGACAGAATAAGCCGAATTATCCGGAAATTAAGAATGCTATCCGTAACGTCACGTCTCACTTCCTTTATCGGGAGAGCAAACGTCATCCGATTATTATCCCTGTCGTTTTGAACTATTCTCCAGCTGGAAAGGCAGAATAATATGATTATCTTAGCAAGTCAGTCTCCACGGAGAAAAGAACTGCTCGAGGAAATCCTTGGTGATATTCCATTTGAGGTCTGTCCTTCTTCCTTCGAGGAACGAAAGATTGAAAGCAAGGATGTCCGCAAGCTTTGCTTAAGGGAAGCACAAGGCAAAGGCTACAAGGTATCTCTATCTCATCCGGGAGATTATGTCATCTCTGCGGATACTAGGGTATCCTTCAAAGGTCAACAGCTCGGAAAGCCGAAGGATGAAGAAGATGTCTTTCGCAGGCTTCGTGAACTGAGCGGAAATACCCATGAAGTCATTACTGCCTATGCTATCTATCTGAATGGCAAAGAGCTGAAACATCGAATCTGTCAAAGCAAGCTTTTCATGGAAAAGAGGGCAGACAGGGAAATCCAGGAATATATCGATACGGGATCTCCCTTTGACAAAGCCGGTGCCTATGGAATCCAAGACAAAGACTTCATCAATGCAAAGATCATGGATGGAAGCTATGAGAACATCAGGGGCCTTCCCATTGATGAACTCGAGGAAGACCTTGTCGACTTAGGAATCCTGAAATAAAAAATCCGCCTCTATGGAGGCGGATTTTCATTTTACTAAGAAGTTGCTTCTGCTACTTCCTATTCTCTTCTAATAGGGTTTTGAATTCTTCAGACCTGGAACCGATAATTAACGTTACCTTGTTTCCCCTATACCTGGCGTCTTTGAATTCCGTATTGATTTTTTCTTTGTCAGCTAAGCTAGGATCTTTGAGCTCAAGTGTGACTCTGGAGCCTTGTTTCGTGATGGAAAGAATGTTTGCTTTTCCTCCGAATGCAGTTGCAATTGTCTTTGCACTGTCTTCGACTTTTTTGTTCGCTTCTTCATTCGATTTACGAATCTTCTTTCTTTTTATGGAACTGCGGATGATGAAGAAGATGGCAACTGCTAATAAGAGAGCAGCTACTGCAATGATAATAATGTAGACATAGGTCGGCATACCGAATATCTGATTTTCATTTTTTCCGTTCATTTTCCGGATATCCTTTCTCTTAACCGGATGACTTCGTTTTGCTTCCGGAAGTGGAGAAGAGTCAGAGTCTTCTCTGACTTAGGAGCAAAGACGAATTTGTTATCCCGTAAGCTGCCAGCTGAGATTCCATCTAATACTGGAATCCTTTTTCCTCGCAGTTCAATAGACAGGGTTTTCTTATTACTGATGATTGCCTTGTTGATTGGATTGAAAGACAAACGATTGTAACAAGGTGCGATGGTTGCGAATTCATAGACATCTGGGCTTCCGATCCTGAAGGGAGAGCCGAGGCTTGCTGCATATCCGGAGGAACCAATCGGCGTAGAGATGACGATTCCGTTTCCACGGATTGTCGTCAGGATTTCATCGTCAATCCGTGCTGTGACCCAGCAGGTTTTCAGCCCTTCGATGCAGACGTCGTTGAGGAAGTAGTCAGAGTTACCAGTGGAATTGGTAATTTTTCCTAGCGGAAGGACTTCCTCTTCCGGCTCTTTTTCCAGAATGGCATAGAGGAGTTTGTTTGCTTCCTCAATGCTGAATTCGGAGAAGAATCCGAGATGGCCGGTGTTTAATAGCACAAAGCGACCATTGAACTTCCGGTTCCGCACTTCTCTTAAAAAGGTCCCGTCTCCACCGACTACGATGACAAGGTCTGGATTCTCATTATCGAAAGTAAAGCCCTTGCTGATCAACTGGGACTGCCTTTTCTTCCTCAGTCCTTCGTGATGTTCGTATTTCTTGGAGTGTATGGTAAAAGTAGTTGCTTTCATCTTCTCTTAGCTTTCTATTTTCCTGCATTTATTGTATCATATAGAGGCGAGTTACGAGGTATATTATGGCAAGCAACAAAATTGAAATTGAATCGAAGATTCTGCTTTCGAAGAAGGATTATGAACGCTTAGCTAGCAAGCTCGGCTTCAGTGAAAAAGAAATCGTTCAGACGAACTATTACAGGGACAGCACAGACCGTAAGCTGAAGAAGTATGGCATGGTTATCCGTCTCCGCAAGACTGGTGATGAGTATGTTTTAACAAGGAAAGCTCCTCTTTCCGAAGGATTATTGGAGAAGAATCAGTATCTTTCCCAGAAAGATGCCGATAGCTTAATCAGTCATAACGTCTTCCCAAGAGGCGATATCGCTGATTTCCTTGTTACCCTTCATCTTCCTGCAAGCGAGCTTAGAATCCTTGCAGAGCTTACGACTCATCGTCGCGAAGCTGTTTACAAGGATACGGATCTTGATATCTCTAAAAATGAATATGGTAAGAAGGTTGATTATGAATTAGAGTGTGACTCCGATTCTGCCGTTAAGAGTCAGAACACACTTCAGGAAATCTGTGAGAACTACGATCTTGAATTTAAGCTCAACACTCTTTCCAAGGAAACGCGTGCTATTAACGCAGCTTTAGAAGGCAAATAATCGATTCAAAAAAAGCAGGGCTCTTAGAAGTCCTGCTTTTTGATTGTTCGCTAGAAAAAACACTGCCGAAGATATCCTTTGACAGTGCTTTGTTTATTTCCCGCAGTCTCCTTCGCACTTCTCCATTGCAGCACGCTGGATACGATCTTGGAAGCGATGGATACAGTTCTTGTATTCGGGGCAGTTCTTTTCGCTGCAGGTTTCTTTTGCGATATGACGCGCCTTCTTATAAGCCCGTTTATCCCGCTCGAAGATTTCGATTTCATCGGCGTTGTATCCGACTTGGATAGAAGTATCATTGACGATGATGGGACGTTTTAGGACAGTCGGATTCTGTTTGATAAAGCTCAGAAGTTCCTTGAAGGACATGGAATCAATATCGATTTTCTGCTCCTGGATGATTTTGGAGCGGGTTGAGATGATTTCATCCGTTCCATCGAGAGACTTGTTCAGCCTGTCTTTGAGATCATCTTCGGTAAGTTCGTGTTTTAGAATATTGACTTCTTCATATGGAATATCGTGTTCATTAAACCATGCTTTTACTTTTCGGCAGCTGGAGCAGCTTGGTGACCTATAAATTCTGATCATTGTTTTCTCCTTTCGAAGAGATTTTGCTCTTCTTCAGTATCTTATATTCGAGATGAATATATCCGATTAAGGCTAGAGTTAGGAACAAAATAGCGACGGTAGCTAAGGAATCAATGACTTGATGTTGCTGGTAGAGGGAGGAATTCGCAAGCATCGGACCGGCAAAGAGAAGAACACCAAGCCTTAGGTAGAAGACAAAGGTGGATACTTTCCCGTACCATTGGGCTTTTCCGAAACTCTGTTTCTTCCTCGCCCTATGGATGTCCTGCCCCATGAGGGTGAATTCCTTGAGAAGGAAGACAGCTAACCTCGTATCGACTGCTGCAAACTTATAGAGCTTTGCGACTAGGGCACAGGCAATCGCAGCCTGGAGAAGCTTATCTGCCCTAGGATCAACGACCGATCCTAAAGGAGATTTCCTGTCATAGGTACGGGCAACAAAGCCGTCGATGAAGTCCGTGTAAGCAGCGATAGCAATAACACCGACTGCTAGATAGATATTCGCATATTGGTTGCCTAGGATTGTAATCGGATGGAAATAGAAGACAAGGAAGACTGCAATCAGGGCAATACGGAAATAACAAAGAAGATTCGGAATCAGAAAAATATCTTCCTTACGGAAGTAATGATGCCAGACCTCTTTGAAATTCTGTTTGTGTTCATTATCTTTTATCATAATCAATATTTATTATATCAATTTTCCTAAGGCTGATGAGGAATTCTTTTTCTCTTCTCTTCCATAATTAGTTTTCCATAGAATGAGACCTTTTGCCTCTGCCTTATTCTTTTGGTAGTTTGCTTCTTCTCCCCTTAGAAGAGACTGGATTTTATCAAGGGATATTTTCCCTTCTTGGTATTGAATGCATGCTCCGACCCTGCAGCGGATCTGATATCGAAGGAAGGATTTTCCTTTGAATGTCATTACTAACCTGTTCTTTTCTTTTTTCCTTATTGCTTTATTCAGTTTTAAAATACAGCGGTCATCTTCTTCTGGAACGGAAAAAGAAGAAAAATCGTGGATGCCTGGAAACAGAGCTAAAGCCTCTTTCCTTTTTTCTTCGTTTAGCTTTCTTTTTGGAACAAAGGTAAAAGGAGTGAAGAGAGGATTCACGATATCTTCATTCTGAATCAAATACTTGTAGGTCTTTTCTTTAACGGAGTATCGTGCAGAGAAACCATCCTCTTTCTGTTCGATGGAAAGAAGCACAACAGAAGAAGGCAGCATTCGCTTTAGATAATAAGCAAGATAGCTTAGAGTATATTTATCATTTGGTGAAAAGAAGGTAAGACCAAAATCTAATGCGGAAACAAACCGGTCAAGACGGGAAGAAATTGTTACTTTGATAGGCGTGTTGTAGATCTTGGATAGAAGATCTTCGAAGAGCCCTTGGATGGTAGGCTTGTCTTTCTGTTTCTGTGTTCCATAGAAGTCTGCACCATGGAAAGCGATACGAAGAAAAATATTCATCTTAGCTGATTTTCGGAAGATTGATTCCAAGATAGGCAAACCTATCGTATTTCCTTATGGCTAGATAGATGATGGATCCTAACCTAGCAGCAAGGAAAATAACTCCGAGAGTATCCCGTGTAGACCATTGAAAGGCGCGGTATTTCGTACGTTTGGCATTTGGATCATATCCTCTCGATTCCCTTGCATCGGCAAGTTCGCCAGAGATAGAAAAAGCAGACATGAAAAGAGGAATAATCAAAGAAATCAGGGATTTCCTTTTATCTTTTAGTTTTCCTTGGTGGAAGTCGACTCCACGGCTTGCCTGTGCCTTCCTGATTCGATCCGTCTCCTCTGTCAGAGTCGGAATAAAACGCAGGGCTAAAGAGATAGACCTTGCGATTTTATGGACTGGTACAAAGAGAAGCTTTAGAGGTGCTAATAACCATTCCCTTGCATTTGTCCTGTCCCTCGGCTTTGTCGTAGCGGTGAAAATGTTTGTCAGCCTGAGAACCAAAACCAAGCGAACAATGATATAGACGATGTTGATAATTGCGGCATAAGTGACTGGGATGGTGTTGATCCTGAAGGCGATAGCTAAACCTTTTTCCTCAATCTGTGCCCTTGTGTATTTTGGAAGGAAAATGTTGATGACAACAAGAATCAACACCATCCTCCAAAGGACTTTCAAAGAAGAAAAAAGACGGCCAAAGCTTGCTTTGCCAAGCAAAGACAGAACCATCAGGATGATAAAGAGACCAAGCCTGACGATTAGACCCCTGTATTGGTTTCCGTAAGATAAGAAGACGGAAACCATCCTGATAATCCTACCGACTAACTTGATTCGAGAATCCATGCGATGAAGGAAGGTATCGTAGGAATTATATTTTCCTAAAGGAAACTTCATTCTATTTGCCTCCTTTCAAACGGACAATTTCTTCCGCAAGAGAAGAGACGTCTTTAATTTTATTTAAGTCAATATCGACTCCGTTTTTCTTAAGCTCACGTGCAAAAGAGAATACTTTTGGAGGCTCAAGGAAGGAGTCGTTCCTAAAAGCTTCATCCCGGAAGAGCTCGAGTGGAGTACTGTCCTTTACGATTTTTCCAAAGTTAAGGACAATCGCACGATCACAGTAGGATAGAACAATATCCCTGTTGTGGGTAGCTAGAATGATGCTTGTTCCGTTTTCGTGCAAAGAGGTGAGCAAAGACCTTAAGTCTTTCTCTCCTTGGGCATCAAGACCGACAGTCGGTTCATCTAGGACTAAGACTTCCGGTTTTAAGGCAAGGATACCGGCAATCGCAACTCTTCTCTTTTCTCCGCCAGAAAGCTCAAAGGGCGAACGCTCTTCGAAGGATTCATCGAGTCCTACCATCTTAAGTGCTTTTTTCGCTTCTTGGATGGAATCTTCTTCGCTCCTTCCAAAATTCTTCGGACCATAGGAGACATCTTTGATTACGGTATCTTCGAAGATCTGATACTCTGGGAACTGGAAAACAAGGCCGACCAGTTTTCGAAGAGACTTAATATCGGCTTGTTTCTTTTTGTGTTTCTTTTTCCTTTTCCGAACATCGACTGTTCCGTTTTTCTTGTATTCCAAAGTCCTGTCGATGACATAGCCGTTGGCATCGATGATTCCCGAATCCGGAAGCAGTAATCCATTCAGGTGCTGAATCAATGTCGATTTTCCAGAGCCTGTCCGACCAATTAAAGCGGTAAAACAATGATCCTGGAAAATAAGGTTCCTATCTTCGAGGGCTTCTTTCTCTGCCGGAGTGCCTCTGTCATAGGTATAGTAGACGTGCTTTAATGAGATTGGCATATCTTTTCCCTCAGTTCATAGTCGTTTTTGACTTTTCCGTAGTCCAAGCCAAGCTCTTTTAATTTCTTGTTCAGCTTGTGTGCAAACGGGATATCCAAATGGATGGAAGCAAGGAAGGCATCATCCTGGAAGACTTCCTCTGGTGTTCCATCTAAGACAAGCTTGCCTTTGTTCCTGACTAAGACACGATCGGAGTCATAGGCTTCATCGATTTCGTGCGTGATGTTGAGAATGGTCAGATTCGGATCTTTCTGTTTCCGTTCGTAGATGATTTTCCGAATTTCGTGTTTTCCTTTTGGATCGAGCCTGGCACCGGCTTCATCCCTGATCAGGATTTCCGGATGACGGGCAATGCAGTCTGCGATGGCAACTCGTTGTTTCTGTCCGCCAGAAAGATTCGAAGGCTCTCTATCGAGATACTCTTCCCTTCCGACTTCTTTTGCACTTTTTTCGATAATGGCGTTCCTATCTTGTGTCGGAACGCATTCGTTCTCAAGTCCAAAGGCAATATCATCCCGGACGGTAGCTCCGATGAACTGGCTGTCCGGATTTTGGAAGACAAGTGCAATCTTTTTTCTTAATAATAGTGCGTTATCATCATTCCTTTTGATGCCATCGATGTAGATGTCGCCTTTGTTCTGGACTAGGATGCCATCAATCAGCTTGGAAAGCGTAGACTTTCCAGAGCCATTATGTCCGATGATGGACACATATTCTCCTTTTTTTATCGAGAAGGAGACATCCTGAACCGCTAAGGATTCATCGTCATACCCAAAAGAAAGATTCTCGAGGCAGATCTCGGAATCATTGGGTATATGGTCATCTCTTTTTAGGAGTTCATTGGTTTTATTTTTTGTTCTCATCTTTTCTTGTGCGGATAAATTGAATAATCTGTCTCCTCCAATAGGTAAAGAGCCTCAGGAAGAAGACGACGCCCCAGACCAAGACAAAAATCCAGGTCTTATCGGGAATGTTTTCGTTCTTTACGATTGCATAGAGTAGTCCTAGGACCATCCTTGCACAGAGCAGGATAACAACCGATGCAATCAGACATCGTTTCAGTGGAAAACGGGTATGGTAGTTGCTATTTTTCATTCTTAAAGGAAATATCCGGGATTCTTCCAGTGTACTGCTCATAGGGAATCTTTGCCCTGTCTAGCCTTTTCCGAGCCGCAATTCCACTATCGGAGTCATGGTATTTGTCATCCAAATAGATGACTTTCTTGATTCCGGATTGGATAATTGCTTTTGTGCATTCATTGCAGGGAAATAGCGTGACATAGATGGTCGAGCCAACTAGCTCATGGGTGGAGTTCAAGATTGCGTTCAGCTCAGCGTGGCAGACATAAGGATACTTGGAATCTAATAGACTATGATCCTTATCCGTTCTTTCCCAAGGGATTTCATAGTCATTTACACCGATTGGCATTCCATTGTATCCAAGGGACAGGACCTTATGCTCAGGAGAAACGATGCAGGCTCCGACCTTGGTATGAGGATCTTTGCTGCGCAAAGAAGAAAGGAGTGCAATCGACCTGAAATACTCATCCCAGGAAATGTTGTCAAATTCTTTCATTTTGGAGACCTCCTAAGCAGTAACATTATAAATTTTCTTTTCGTTATTGAAAAGGAAAAGGGCTGCCTTAGCTTTAGTAAAGCGGTTAAGACAGTCCTTTGCTTTCTTATCGGTTCGAATTCTTGACCCGGATTCGATTGATAGCACGTTCAAGACGAATCTGGAATTTTGTTTCTTCGACTAGACTAAGCTTCTGTTTGAGCCTGTCTTCTGCATTCTTTTTTGCTTTTTCCGCACGGACCAAGTCAATGTCTTTGTCTGCCTCAAAGGATTCCAGGCAGAGAACAGCCTTGTTTTCCTTTTGACGGAAAGAGAGGGTTCCTCCGCCGATGGCAAAGAGGTGGAAGGCACCATTGTATTTGACTTTCCTTTCGGAAATAACGAGATTGCTAAGCCTATCGATGTGATGGCTGAGAATGCCAAGCTCTCCATCTTTTGTTTTGACAAGGAGCTCTTCGACATTGTCGATTGTCAGCTCACAATCTGGCTCTAATAGGACAAGAGTAAACGTATCCATAAAGAACTATTATGCTGCTTTCTTATCAGCTTCTTCCTGAAGCTTCTTGGCTTTTTCGATGGCATCATCGAACGTTCCGACGTAGGTAAAGGCAGCTTCGGGAAGGTTATCACCTTCGCCGTTAAGAATACGTTTGAAGGAAGAGATGGTATCCTTTACCCGGACAAACTTTCCGTCGAAACCATTGAATTTAGCGGCAACATAGAAAGGCTGGGAAAGGAAGTTACGGATACGACGTGCACGATTGACAACGAGCTTATCCTCATCCGATAACTCATCGATACCTAAGATGGCAATGATATCCTGGAGGTCCTTGTAGCGCTGCAGAATCGATTGAACGGCACGGGCAACATCATAATGCTCCTGTCCGACAACGTTTGGATCAAGGAAGTTAGAAGAGGAAGCAAGAGGATCAACAGCTGGGTAAAGACCTAAAGAGGCAATCTTACGGTCAAGAACGGTCTTGGCATCCAAATGGGAGAAGGTTGTAGCCGGAGCAGGATCGGTTAAGTCATCGGCAGGGACATAGACAGCCTGGATGGAGGTGATAGAGGCATTCTTTGTTGAGGCGATACGTTCCTGGAGCTGACCCATTTCCGTTGCCAGAGTCGGCTGGTAACCGACAGCGGAAGGCCTACGGCCAAGTAAGGCAGAGACTTCGCTTCCCGCCTGGGTGAAACGATAAATGTTATCGATGAAGAGCAGAACATCCTGATGCTGGACGTCACGGAAGTATTCAGCCCTTGTCAGACCACTTAATCCAACACGCCTACGGACACCAGGGGTTTCGTTCCTCTGTCCGAAGACAAGAGCAGTGTTCGGAAGAACGCCGGTTTCTTTCCTTTCATAGTAAAGGTCATTTCCTTCACGGGAACGTTCACCGACACCGGCGAAGATGGAGATACCATGCTTCTCCGTAGCGATATTATGCCTAAGCTCCTGAATCAGAACAGTCTTGCCGACACCAGCGCCACCGAACAGACCGACTTTTCCGCCTTTGATATAAGGACAGAGAAGGTCGATGACCTTGATTCCGGTTTCATAAATCTCCGCTTTCGTGGATTGATCCTGGAATTTCGGAGGATCATTGTAGATGGAATGCGTTTCCTTTGCGGTGAAAGCAGGTCCATCATCAATGGTCTCACCTAAGACATTGAACCTTCGGCCGAGAACTTCTTTTCCAACCGGTGCCTGAATCGGTTTACCGGTATTTTCGACTTTCAATCCACGCTGGATACCCTCCGTGGATCCCATCGAGATGCAGCGGACAGTATCGTCTCCGATATGCTGAAGGACTTCGATAGTCAGTTCCTTTCCGCTTTCCCTTCTGACTTTCAATGCGGTAAGAAGCGGAGGAAGCGTCTGTGAGGAAAAGCGAACGTCTAAGACAGGTCCGATAGCCTGGACCAAGGTTCCATACTGTTTATCTTCCATAGGTTGTTCCTCCTAATCTTCTTTTTTCTTTCCTACATTTGCACCAGCAACCACCTCTGTGATTTCCTGTGTAATTGCGTTTTGACGACTCTTGTTGTATTGAATCCTGAGCTCGCCTCTGATCTGCTCTGCGGAATCGGTTGCGGTTTCCATTGCATTTCTTCTTGAGCAAAGCTCTGAGATTTCGCTTTCGATTAATTTCTGATAGATCCTAGCATCTAGATAATGCAAGACGGTGGTCGAGATGACTTCCCTCTTATCCGGTTCAATCAGCGGAGGATAAGCTTCTTTCCGCTTTTCGACTTCTTCCTTGTCAGCCTTAAAGGGAAGGATGATCTCATCTTGGGGAATGAAGTTCAAGGAGTTCTTGTAGTGAGTATAAACCAGGTGGACTTCTTTATACTTCCCGGTTCGATAGAGATTGACGATTTCATGACGGAGGTGTTTGACCTGTCCGAAAGTGAAATGGTTCCTCAGATTCGAGTAATCTTCTTTCCTCTCGTAGTTTTTGTTTGTGTAATGACTGATTCCTTTGGAACCGATCAGAAGAAGCTCATCGTCCTCTGTCAGTTCTTTGTCTATCCTTTTGAAGACATTGTAGTTGTATGCACCGCAGAGTCCTAACGTTGAAGTCCTGATGATGTACAATTTTTTCTTTGCTTCCTTATGCGAAACCATGGCATCCGGAAGTTTGTCTTTTTCATTCAGACAGCCGAAAGCGGTGTACCTGATTTCCTGCCTTGCCTTTTCATAGCCAAGATTGGAAGTGTACCTCTTTTTCCAGCGCTGGTACTTGACCGAAGCGACGAGTTTCCTAGCCTTAGTGATTTTTTCGGTGGAACGGATGGTGTTAATTCGACGCTTGGTATTAATTAAGGATTCTGCCATGATTACCTTTTATGGAAACTAACGGGCTCCGGATAAAATATCGGAAACGGATTCATCGATTTTCTTCTTTGTTTCGTCCGATAATTTCTTCGTTTCTTCCCTTTCCTTCACTGCTTCCGGGTGGCTGGAATGGAAAGACTGACGAATCAAAGAGAGAGTCGAAGGAATCTTATCTAATTCCACATGATCGAGTGCCTTCGACTGGGCAACATAGATATCGATGATTTCATCGATCCTGGAAAGAGGATCATATTGTTTCTGTTTTAAGACCTCCCTTAAGACGGAGCCATGCTTTAGAACGTTCTGGGTGACGGAATCAAGATCCGATCCAAAACGGGAGAAGTCAAGCCTCTCATTGTAGTTGGCAAGTTCGATCTTCAAAGAGGAAGCAACGGATTTCCTTGCTTTCCATTGGGCGGAGGAGCCGACACGGGAAACGGATAAACCAGAATCCACAGCCGGACGCTGGCCTTGGTTGAATAAGTCGGTGGTTAAAAAAATCTGGCCATCGGTGATGGAAATGACGTTGGTCGGAATATAAGCGGAGATATCGCCTGCCTGAGTCTCTACAATCGGAAGAGCGGTGATAGAACCACCTCCGTATTTATCATCCAGCTTGCAGGAGCGCTCTAAGAGACGGGAATGGAGATAGAAGATATCGCCTGGATAAGCTTCACGTCCTGGAGAACGCTTTAACAGCAAAGAGAGGGCACGGTAACTGACTGCGTGCTTGGAGAGATCATCGTAGACGATGAGGACATCCTTGCCTTGATTCCTCCAGTATTCTGCCCTGGTTGTTGCAGCATAGGGAGCAACATAGAGCCTAGGTGCAGATTCGCTCGCGGAAGCGTTGACAATGACTGTATATTTCCTGGCATCGTAGGACTTCAGTTTGCTTTCAATCTGAGCAATCGTAGAATTCTTCTGTCCGATTGCACAATAGACGCAGATGACATCTTTTCCCTTTTGGTTGATGATGGTGTCGATGGCAAGAGCGGTTTTACCGGTTTGACGATCACCGATGATTAACTCACGCTGGCCTTTTCCAATTGGAATCCTAGAGTCGATTGCCTTGATACCGGTCTGAAGAGGTTCGTTGACGCTCTTACGTTTCCTAATTCCAGGAGCTGGGGCTTCAATTGGATCATAACGGACGGCTTTGATTTCACCAAGACCATCAATCGGCCTTCCTAAGGCATTGACGGTACGTCCTAAAAGAGAATCACCGACTGGAACAGAAACGACTTTTCCAGTTCGTTTGACACTGTCTCCTTCATCGATGAGGATATCTTTTCCTAAAAGAACACAGCCAATGCTGTCCTCATTCAGGTTCCTGACCATTCCGTAGACGTCATGCGGGAAAGAGAGGAGTTCACCATACCTTGCCTTATCAAGGCCATAGATTGTGGCGATTCCATCTCCGACGGAGATGACGCTGCCGACATCGTCGGTTTCGATTTTGCTTTCGTAGTTCTGAATCTCTTTTTTGATGAGATTACTGATCTGATCCCTATCGGTCATTTTTCTTCTCCTTCCTATGCTTTCTGATTTAAGAGCGACTTGCGGACAGCTTCTAGCCGCGAGTCGACGGAGTTATCGTACAACGTATCTCCGATATAGACTTTCCTTCCACCAATCAAGGAAGGATCTAAGAACTGAGTCAGAGTGACTTTCTTCTGGTATTGTTTAGAGAAGCCCTCTTCTAGTTCTTTCCTTTGTAAATCGCTAAGTTCGAACGCTGTGTAGACACGGCCTTCCCTAACGCCGGTGTCTTCGTTGTAGAGGTGATTGTAGGCTGAAACAATGGAATGGAACTCTTTCCTAGCCTTCCGTTTCCTCCTGATTAAGAGAAAACCTTCGGTTGCTTTGGACAGCTGGTCTTGGAATACGTCTTTCCTTGCCTTTTCTTTTTCGTCCCAAGATATCTCGGGTGAAGAAAGAAAAGTCAGGAAAGAAGGGTTTTGCTTGAAAACCTGATCCAACCAGTTCCTTTCATTGCGGTATGCTTCTTCTTTGTTTTCTTCTTTGGAAAGTGAAAACAAAGCATAGGCATAGTGCTCAAGAAGGGCTTTATCCATTCTTTTCTTCTTTCTTCCTTTCAGAGAGGAAATCATCGACAACCTTATCGTTGTCTTCCTTGCTCAGCTCACGTTTCAGAATTGCTTTGGAAGCACTGATAGCACCATTGATTATCTCATCATGGGTCTGCTTCAAAGAATCCTGCTTAATCTGTTCGGCATCTTTCTTTGCTTGTTCACGGATAGCATCCGCTTGGTCATTTGCCTTTTGGACAATCTGATCAGCTGATTCCTTGGCGGTCTTAGAAGCTGCCTGAATGATACGACTTGCTTCTGTCTTTCCGTGACGAATTGTATCCTGGCAGATTTGTTCGCTGTTGCTGACAGCTTCTTTTGCCTGCTCGGAGTCTTTGATATTGGATGCGACATAGTCTGCTCGCTGCTGCATCTTCTTTTTGATTGGCTTATAGGCAAACACAAAGAAGATAACTACCCTCACTAGGAAGGCAGCTAGCTGAGCTAAGCTGATCCAAAGGTTCGGAAGTGCGCTTCCGACTTTATCCGAGATGCTTCCGGACCTACTGTCCGTTTCACAGGATGTCAGCCTTAGCAGGGAAAGAGATAATAAGGAAGCTGAAACTAGCTTCTTCTTCATTTCCCGTTCCTTTGGTTACTTTACTTTGCTAAAGCAATCGGGTTAGCAACGAAGATCAGAAGAATTGCGAGAACAAGACCGTAGATAGCGACAGTTTCGCAGATAGAAGAACCTAAGATCCTGGAAGAACGTAACTTTCCAGTGGCTTCCGGATTGCGTGCCCTACCTTTGACTGCGGTTGTGACAACCCTTCCTTCTGCTAAGGAAGAGAAGCCCATAGCAATCCTGATGATGCCGATAGCGATGTACCTTTGTCCTAAACTTGCATATTTGGCTGCTTCGGCGGTTCCTTCAACTAAGAATGTCAGATTGGATAAGAAATTCATAAATTTGCCTCCTTGACTTGGCGATTTCTGTTCTACCTGTGTGCCTTTAATGTCCTTGCTTTCGCTTGCTCTTCAACAGCTTCGTTTTCCGGAGCCTGCTGAGCGATGTTCCTCCTGGTGATCCTGACAAATACCATTGTCTGGACAATACCACCCCAGGCATCGAAGTAAGCGTGTATGAAAGGCCTAAAGACAGGCGCTAGAACCAAACCGAAAGAATGACCGATGGAGTTGAATGCATAATAGAGAAGTGTTTCGATGCAGAATCCTGCAAATGCATTTCCGAAGAGACGCCTTCCTAAAGAAAGCATGGGAACTAAGTTTGTGGCTAACGGAAGAAGCGGAGGGAAGGTGAAGATGAACTGACGATAGTAGTTCCATTTCTCACTGCGGAGCTTTGTTAATTCAATGATGACAACGGTGAGTAATCCGATAGATAAAGTAAATGCAAGGTTGGTGAACGGAGGAGTAATCTGTGAGAACTGGTTCGTTTCATTCCTCAGATAGCCCTCGCTTGCAGGACCTAATACAATGAGATTTGGAAAACCAGTCCTGCCGACAACGAAACCGATAAAGATATAAGCTGCTAAAGGAATGATGTATCCACCGAAATTTGAGAAGTATTTCGGATGTCCCCTAAGCTCATTGACTTGTTTGTCTCCGAAGTCAACGATGATTTCAGCGAGGTTGACGATTCCTTTTGGTTTATCTTTGTAAGAGTATTTTTTCAGCTTGAAATAAACAACAAAAGAAAAAATGATGATGATCAGCCTAGTGACCATACTCGCAATGAACTCGGTGGAAATGTTACGGGCGAAATTGCTATCCCTTAATCGGCTGAAGTCCATATTATCCTCTTGTATTATTTAGTTTTTTCAATCATTAAGGTTTCTGGAATAATTAACCTATATAAGATTAACACTTCCGAGGGTGGAATGAGTAG
>URQF01000007.1 GCA_900549915.1 uncultured Mollicutes bacterium
AAAAGAGAAAGAGATTCGTCAGAGGTTGAAGAAAGGAAATGAATGCGGTGCTAAGACTTGCCTTGTCAATGGCGCCCTTCATGCCTATTAATTTTCCTTTTCGTCGTATAAAAAGATGCAAAATAGGACGATATAGATACAGGTTACGCCTTTTCTTCTTTGTAAAGGCTTTCTTTTCCCTATAATTTTGACAAACTTTCTTTTTTATTAAGGGGGTGAAATATGAAACACGCTGACCTGATTCAACAGAGGACGCTGGAGGAGAAAGCTTCTCTATGCTCTGGAAAAGATTTCTGGCAGACTAAAAATATTGATCGTCTTTCGGTTCCTTCTATGTTTCTTTCGGATGGCCCTCATGGTGTTCGAAAACAGGCGAAAGCCGCTGATCATCTTGGATTGAACCCATCTATCCCTGCAACTTGTTTCCCAACGGCTGCGACTATGGCTTCCTCTTTTGATCCGGAACTTGGTGAAGAAAGGGGCAAAGCTCTTGGTGAAGAGGCCCGGGCTGAAAAGGTCAATATTCTTTTAGGACCTGGAAGGAATATCAAACGGAATCCACGTTGTGGACGAAATTTTGAATATTTTTCCGAAGATCCTTATCTTGCTGGCAAAATGGCTGCTAGTTATGCAAGAGGTATTGAATCACAAGGTGTTTCCTGCTGCATTAAGCATTTTGCCTGTAATAATCAAGAGACTCGCCGTAGGGTATGTGATTCTGTTGTCGATGAACGTACCCTGCGTGAAATTTATCTTACCGGCTTTGAGATTGCAATTAAAGAGGGAAAGAATATTTGTATTAGGTCCTCCTATAACCGGTTGAATGGAACCTTTGCGAATGAGAATGAACATTTGCTGAAAGATATTCTGCGGGACGATTTTTCTTTCCAAGGAAGGATTGTGACCGATTGGGGAGGCGACAATGATCGTGTTGCTGGCCTGAAAGCCGGGGATGCTTTGGAGATGCCTTCCACGGATGGAACCACAGACAAGGAAATTGTGGAAGCGGTTAAAAACGGTACCTTATCGGAAAGCGTCTTAGATGAACGCGTCGATGAGATTCTTACTCTGATTGATCAAACGAAAGATGCTGTCAGCAAAGATTATTCTTATTCTGTCGAAGACCATCATGAATTAGCTCAAAGATGTTTTGAGGACTCTGCGGTTTTACTGAAGAACGAAAATCATATTCTTCCGTTGAAAAAGACGGATAAGGTGGCGATTATCGGAGACTTCGCCAAGAATCCGCGTTATCAGGGTGCCGGCTCTTCCATTGTCAATCCGACAAAGCTGGATGATTTGCTTTAGCTGAAAGAGGAGTATCCTTTTGAATTTGTCGGTTATGAACAAGGTTTTGATCGCTATGGGAAAAAGAAGTCTTCTCTTGTTAAGAAAGCAGTAGCCCTTGCAGAAAAAGCTGACATTGTTCTTTATACCATGGGACTTGATGAAGTCACCGAAGCAGAAGGCTTGGACCGAAAAGATATCCAGATTCCTCAGAATCAGCTTGATCTTCTTCATGAGCTGAAGAAAACTGGCAAGAAGATTATCGTCCTTCTTTCCTGTGGCTCTGTTGTGGATAGGTCATTTGAAAGTGACTGTGATGCTATCAGGCATCTTTATCTTTCTGGTCAGGCAGGTGCAAGAGGTATTCTGAATCTTCTTTCCGGAAAGGTAAATCCAAGCGGCAAACTTGCTGAAACCTATCCAAGGAAAGAAGAAGATGTTCCTTTCGATGATGAATTCCCGAGCAAGAGCAATCAGGTTCTTTATAAAGAGGGATTATTTGTCGGCTATCGTTATTACCAGAGTGCAAAGGTCAAAGTCCGTTATCCCTTCGGATATGGATTGAGTTATACGACATTCTCGTATTCTGATATGAAGGTCTCCGAAGAGGGCGTTTCTTTCCGTTTGAAGAACACAGGTAACTGTTTTGGCAAAGAAGTCGCAGAGAGGTATATTTCTCTTCCGAATTCAAAAGTAACCCGTCCAATCCATGAATTGAAGGGCTTCAAGAAGGTTGCATTGAATCCGGGCGAAGAAAAAGAAGTTTTCATTCCGTTTGATGACTATACCTTCCGGTTCTTTAATGTTAAAGATAACAAATTTGAAACGGAGAAGGGCGAGTACGTCGTTGAAATCGGCTCCTCAAGCGAAGACATTCGTTTGACTTCCAGAATTTCTCAAGACGGAGTTGTTTTAGATGACAAGAATCCGCTTTTGAATACTTGTTATGCGACTGGAAAAGTCAAAGAAGCAAGATTGGATGACTTTTTCCTGCTATTAGGCCGGACGATTGATGTTGAGGAAGATGAAAAGAAGAAAAAGCATAAGAGGGTTGTGGATTATAACACGACAGTCATGGATCTGAGATATGCAAAAGGCTGGACTGGTCGTTTCTTCTCGTTTGCCATTCGTACAGCAGAAAAAGTTCTGCGTGCCTTTGGAAAAAGACAGACTGCGAATACGTTAGTCAGGGGAATGTTCTATACTCCGATGCGAGACCTTTCCCGTAGGTCGGGAGGTAGGATTTCCTTCGATGAACTAAATGGTCTAAGGATCAGGTTCAATGGAAAATTCTTTAAAGGTCTTCACGCTTATTGCAAAGCTCATCGTAGGAAAAAGAAGAGGATGAAACAGAGGAAGAAAGCAGAAAAGGCAAGTGCCTGATTTCTGCTCTGAATGACTTGGAGGCTAGATGAAATATATTACATTTGTTGTTCCATGCTATAACTCTGCTGCCTATAGGAGACATTGTATTGATACGCTTCTTCCTGGAGGAGAAGATGTTGAGATTTTAATTGTCAATGATGGTTCTACGGATGGAACCTATCAGATTGCAAACGAATATAGGGAGAAGTATCCGACTATTGTCCGTGCTATTCACAAAGAGAACGGCGGATATGGTTCCGGTGTCAATATTGGCATCGAACAGGCTAAGGGTGTCTATCTGAAAGTCGTAGATTCGGATGACTGGGTCGATGATAAGGCTTATAAAGAATACCTTTCCTGTATCAAAGAACATGTTGATAATGGTGATAAGATTGATCTTTTCTTTACCAACTATGTCTATGAAAATGTCAGGAAGCATGAGAGCTATGTTGCAAACTATAAACGGCAGCTTCCTAGGAATCAGATTTTCACTTGGAAGAAGGTAAAACGTTTTTTGCCCGATGAATTCATCAGGATGCATTCGTTGACTTATAGTGTGGATGTCCTTCGTAAAACAAATACAAGACTTCTTGAAAAGACATTCTATGTCGACAATATTTACACCTATCAGCCTCTTGTAGCAGTACAAAAGATGTTTTATCTTCCAGTCGATTTGTACCGATATTTCATCGGACGTAGCGATCAGTCTGTCAATATTGCAAACAGGGTCAAACGTTATGACCAGCAATTAAGAGTCAGGCGGTATATTTCTCTCCTTTACACGAAGGAGGAATTAAAGAAGCTCCATAAGAAACAATATCGGTATAGGGTTCATCTTCTTGCAATTCTTTCCTATTCCACTAGGGCCTTTATCTATTGTAGTCCGAGCGACGAAAAAGATCAGGCTTATAAAGAATACCGGAATGAATTCAAACAGAAGAACCATTCCCTTTATACCTATATTGAACACCACACCAGGGTTAAAGTATCCAATCTCAGGATTCCGCCTGTACGGAAACAAGTAGTCCGAATTGGATATAAACTAATCTGCAAGAAAACAAAGTGGGGATAAACTATCCCTGCTTTTTTATTTCAATTCACGATACCTGTGAAAGACAAATATCGTATTTTTTCTGCTACATGATATAATTTAAATGGAGGGAACGAATTATGAAAGACAACAATGAAATTCGAAATGGAAAGTATCGGAAAATTGCGCGAATCCTTTTAATTGTCGGTATTGTTCTTCTTCTTACCGGAATCGGACTGCTAGTCTTTTGCATCTGCACCGAACGTATGAGGTTGTTCCCGCTTCCTAGGTTCCTTATGTTTTTCGGTAGCTCTTTTCTGAGGTTTGGAATTATTGGACCTAGGGGCCGTTTCAGTGCATCGATTTCTGCTCCGATTCACAAGGACTATGTTAATTACAGGCGGGAGGAGACTGCAGACTCCGCCAAGGAATACTACAAAGATGTTGCGCAAGGGATTCGGAAAGGATGGCAGGAAGAAACGAAAGCTTGCCCGAAATGCGGAAAACAGAATCCTAAGGATGCCAAATTCTGTAATGCTTGTGGCGCTGAAATTCCAGAAAGGGTTAAGTGTCCCTATTGCCAGAGCGAAAATGCAAAAGATTCTAAGTTCTGCAACCACTGCGGAAAGAGAATTTAATCGGGTTATTATTTGTCTATAAAACAAGTATCCTGAATTCGTTGTCCAGCCAAGTCTTACTCTTTTAATAAAGAGGATATTGCTTTCAGTAGTTTACTGCGATCTGTTGATGGATAGTGGATTGCATAAGAAACCAGGCTTGCCGCCATTCGATAATCTGTGTTTTTGCTACTTTGCTAAATTCGTGGCAAAGTGCTTCCAATAAAGTGCCAGTTTTTTCGACGAAGCTTTGAAAAGAATCATAATAAGCTTTTGTTCCTATGATAAAAAGGATTAGGGCTTCCGTGATCTCATTCCATTTTTGCTCTATCAAAAAAAGCAGTAAAGAGGAATCTCATTTTCGGAATAAGTTAGCAAGGGCAAAAGCTTTTTGTTATATTATTTCTAATATAGGTTGGTAGAGAGAATGAAAAAGAAAGCAAAGAAAATTATCTGGATTTCCGTATCTGTAGTGATTGGAGTTCCTTTGATTACCGCATTGTCCTATGTGGGATACGTTGTCTTTTCCTATAAACGAATTGGAAACACTTCTTTAGAAGTTAACGGAAAAGGACAGAGTGATACTATCGAAAACGGGAAGACACTTACGCTCACAACTTATAACATTGGTTTTGGAGCTTATTCGCCGGATTATACTTTCTTTAGGGATAAAGGTTATGACAAGGACGGGAAAAAGACGAGCGGAACTTATGGAAAGGGTATTTCGAGGGAAGATGTAGAGAAGAACACCAATGGTTCTATATCAGTAATACAAGAACTACAAAGTGACTTTTATGCAATTCAGGAAGTAGATATTGATGCCGATCGTTCCTATCACATAAATCAAAAAGAAGAAATTGAGAACAGTAGGAACGGATATGACAATACGTTTGCTGTCAACTTTGATTCTGCCTATCTTTGCTATCCGTTGAATGACCCTCATGGAAAATCAAAATCTGGAAGGGCTACTTATTCTAAATATCAGATTCAGGAGAGCGAAAGAAAAGAGTATACAATCGCAACTGGGTTTTCAAAATTCTTTGATTTAGATCGTTGCTTCACTGTGAATCGAAGGAAAAGGAAAGACGGAAAGGAATTCGTTCTTATTAACTCTCATAGGTCCGCCTATGATGAAGGAGGTGTTATCCGTGATACCCAGATTAAAGAACTCCATTCCTTTAGGAAAAGCGAAGCAGAAAAGGGTAACTATGTCATTGCAGCGGGTGATTTCAATCATGATTTGCTGACAGACAATCCAAGATATCCGCAATATGACAGAAATAATGTTCCTTATAAAGATAGAATCCAGCAGCCAAAACCAGATTGGCTAAGTTACAGGTTCCAAGAGGATAAAACCTCGCCTTTTGATGATGGCTTTACAGTATATGCTGCAAATAATGAGCCTAGCTGCCGAGACTGTGATGTTGTATACGAATCCGATTCGACTTTTGTCTCTACCGTCGATGGCTTTGTTGTTTCTGATAATGTGGAAGTAAAAAAAGTATCTACTCTTAAAGTTGGAACTGGTTTCTTCTATTCAGATCATCAGCCTTCCACACTTGAGTTTGTCCTTAAATAAATATTTTTTTGATCTCTCCTGTTAATCTACAGGTTCTATTAGTCTTCTAAAAAAGCAAAGTAATCTAAACTAAATATATTGTATTAAAACAAAAAACATTGAAGCAACTCTAATGATAAAGAAAACGTTGGCTGTTATTCAACTGGAAGAACTAGTTCTGTTTTAAGTAGCTTATTTATAGACAGTGGGTAAAATAAGAATTCTTGGAGTTTGCCTTTTTTAGGGTGGTGTGATTTCGGAGACTCTGATTGAGTTCGATTTATATTCAGTGACTTTCCATACTAGTTCTTGCAGTATCGGCGTTTCGATTTGATGGCCTTTTAGGTACTGGTTTTATACTTTAAATGGATTTCTTGGATTCTAGGTCTCTACTTTGGATATTATGTGCTAAAATTCTTTCGTATAAGCAGTAAAGGAGTCGTAGTATCATGGATTCAATTAATCTTCAGAAATGCTGTAATCAATTGCTGAATTTGGGCAAGCGAAACAAACTTCTTTATTATTCGGATAATTATTCGAATAGGCGGGTTGTCTCGAATTGCTCGGCCGATAGTTTGTTTCAATCCTTATTGAACGGAGATTATTTCAGTTTCTTTGATTTTGATGGCTATCTGAATAAAAACTTTGTTACTTATGACTCTTACAATAATGATTTTTCTGTTCACAAAGAATGGATGAATCGAGTAAGGAACGAATACCAGAGGAAAGGAGACTTGGATAGTCTTCTTTTGCTTCCTTACCGCGCTTCTCTTAAATCAAGCAGGAAACGAATTATCGGACAGGAATGTTCTTCTATTGAAGATCATGGTGTGAGTCTTCTTCACCTTGCCATCGGCAGGCTTCATTGGAAAGAAAAAGGTAAAGATGGCAAGCCTGGAGAAGAAGTTACTTCTCCTCTCTTATTGGTTCCGGTCAGTTTTTATTATGATCGAAATACGCATCGCAATTACTTGGGTAGGAATGGATTGAATGAAGTTTCTTGCAATAATACACTCGCCTTCTTATTCAAGCAGGATTATGGAATTGATCTCCCTGAATTTGATCATGATAAGTTTACGGTTTCCTCCTATTTGAAGAATATTGAGGAGATTATTGCCTTTAAAAAAGACTGGTATATTACAAACGACTTGGTCCTTGGACTTTT
This sequence comes from uncultured Mollicutes bacterium, assembly GCA_900549915.1. Taxonomy (GTDB): domain Bacteria; phylum Bacillota_I; class Bacilli_A; order RFN20; family CAG-288; genus Enterosoma. The sequence goes on from URQF01000007.1 coordinate 7,023, forward strand.
CACATTCTCTAAGATTGCAAGGTATCACGATCTTAAAGACAACGAGTCATTTGTTACTGCGAATCCAAATGTTAAATGTCTTTTTGGACAGCAGGACCAGGAACTTCAAGCTAGTAAAGAACAAGATAAGGAAGAAAAGAATAGACCTTTCCTTCCTCTTCACAATGTTGTTGATGCCGATTCTTCTCAGTTCGCTGCAATTGAATGTGCAAAACAAGGTGATTCCTTTGTTTTAGAGGGTCCTCCGGGAACTGGTAAATCTCAGACAATTACGAACATTATTGCAGAAGCTAGGTATGATGGGAAAAGTGTTTTGTTTGTTGCAGAAAAAGCCGCTGCTCTTGATGTTGTCTACCATAAGCTTGAGAAAGCTGGTCTTGATGATTTCTGCCTTTATCTGCATGGGGATGTCAATAAGAAAGATATCCTTTCGGATATCAGTCGGGTTCTTCACACTCCTTCTTGTACGGTAAAAGAAAACGCGTGGAAGATTAAAGAAAATCTTCAGGAAGAGGAAAAGTTCCTAGACTCTTATTCAAATGCGATTTATAAGAATTATCCGCCCAGGGGTGATAGAGTCTATCAGATTCTAGGAGAGGCTTCTCTTCTGTGCTCGATTCCTTCTCCGACTTTTGCCTTCCCTGATAAAAACTGTCTGAATCGGAAATTCTTGGATGAAAACATCCAGAAGGTCAACGAAGTAAAAGACCTTTGTCAAAAACTTAGCCGAAAGGATGAAGAACTTCCTTTTTATGGAATCAAGGAACATCCATCGGACTATGATTCGAAAGTACAGTTCCAAAGCCAGGTTGAATATCTTCTCTCATCCCTTCTTTCATTCCAGAATAGTTGGGATAAGATTTCTGGTCTTTTCGGATTTTCAAAAGACAGGCCTAGGAAAGATGTTTTGAATGCTCTAAAGGAGAAAGAAAGGATTGCTTCCCTTTCTTTCTTTGATCCAGCTAGGTTTGATTCTTCAAAGAGACCGCTCGTTTCAAAAGCAAGGAAGGTAGCATTGAATTATCTCAGACAGAAAAAGGATTCTTCCTTCTTAAAAGACAAGAAGGAAGGAATTCTGTCCTTATCTGGAAAGGATTTAGAAGAGAGATTCCATAACGAGTATTCTTCTTTTCTGCGCTTCTTGAAGAAAGGTTATCGCAACGATAGGAAGACACTTTCTTCCTACTCGAAGAAGGGAAAGCTTCACTATGTTGATGCAAAGAATAGGGCATCGGATTTAAAACAGTATCAGGAGCTCCTTTCTGAACTTGAAAAGTCGCTTCGGGAATTGAATGATCTCTTCCTTGATTCAGAAAGGATTACAGAAGAGAATATTGAAGCATTCTCCTATGATAGGAATAAGCTGGCAAAAGAAAAAGGAATTACATATCACGTTATCTCAAAGGAAAATAAGAGTGAATTTGATGAAACAAAATACTTACTTTCTTCTCTTCCTGTTGAACCGAAGAGGAGGAATAGTATTGTTGATTTCAGCAACCGCTTTGATCCATGGAAACGGAATCTTCTCTCTCTTTCCTATGCTGAATTTGTTTCGACTTTAGAAGAATTCAAAAATCATAGGGACGACTTTTCCTTGAATAGGAAGCTATATCAGATTCTGGATGAATCTAAGGAACTTGGGTATTTTGATTTCCTGGATCTGTACTTAAAGGGCGATTATTCTTTGGATGACCTTCCTTCTGCATTTGAGAAATGTTTCTATACTCAGCTCTCTCATAGTCTTATCGAAAATGATCCAATTCTAAAGGATGCCTCCAGAAGGAAAATTGATGAAGCAGAAACACAGTTTAAGAAGAATGATGTAACTTCTTTCTTGATTCATCAGGCTGAAATAAAAGAACAATGTGCTCTTCGGATTCCGAATCCAAATGATGTTTCGGGTGGTATTGTCTCTTGTTTTTTGAAAGAATCAAATAAAAAGCGGCGCCTGATTTCTGTCCGTAGAATGAGGTCTCAATTCGGAACTCTGATTCAGCGGGTTAAGCCATGCTTTAGGAGGTCACCACTGAATGTTGCTTCCTTCCTTCACTCGGATAGGCACTTTGATTTAGTTATCTTTGATGAAGCCAGTCAAATCTTCCCCTGGGATGCTATTGGTAGTATTTATCGTGGCAAACAATTGGTTATCTGCGGAGATAATAAACAGAGGCCTCCGACGAACTTCTTCCAAGTCTCCTTGGATCATGATGATGAAGGCGATGAGGAATCCGATGATATCTCTGCGTTTGAATCCGTCCTTGATTATGCTGTTGCATATCCGCATAAGCGTTTGACTTGGCATTATCGTTCCAAAAATGAAGAACTGATTGCTTTCTCAAATCAGAATTTCTATGAAGGAAGCCTGACTACTTTCCCATCTGCTATTAAGAAGAAAAAGGGATTTGGCGTTGACTTCTACTATGTTGCTAATGGCAACTATAAGAAAAATAAGCGGACGAACGAGGTGGAGGCAAAAAAAGTTGTTGACCTTGTCTGCGAAGATATTCGCCTTTATCCTGATGAAAGCATTGGAATTGTTGCAAGGAACATCTCCCAGCAGGAGGAAATCCAGGATCAGTTGGAAAAGAGAAGGAACTCAGATTCTGTGCTTCGAAAATACGGTTCCGAGAAGAACAGGGAAAAGATTTTTGTTAAGAACCTTGAAAACGTTCAAGGTGATGAACGGGATCGGATTATATTCTCGGTTGGCTTTAGCAAAGACCAGGAGGGTAGACTTAGCCTGAATTTTGGCGCCTTGAATCAGCAAGGCGGTGAACGTCGACTCAATGTCGCTATCACCCGTTCGAGAGTCAATAGGCAGGTTGTCTCATCGATTCATTACTATGATATCGACTTAAATCGCACTGACTCCATTGGTAGGAAGAGGTTACGCGGATATCTTGAATATGCAGAAAAGGGAACTAGGCTCACTCTTTCTGTAAATCAGGATGAAAAAGGGAACAAATCTCCTTTTGAAGAAGACATCTACCAGACTCTTGTTTCTCACGGATACTTGGTGGATTGCCAAGTCGGCTGTTCCGGATACCGGATTGATTTTGGTGTTAAGCATCCAACGAAAAACATCTATGTCTTAGCAATCGAATGTGATGGAGCGAATTACCATTCTGCCAAGAATGCAAGAGACCGGAATCGTCTTCGTGAGCAGATTATGGAAGGAAAGGGATGGAAGTTCTATCGTATCTGGTCTACGGATTGGTTCAGGGACCGGAAGAACGAAGAAGCACGCTTGTTTGCAGCGGTTGATGATGCAATTAAGAATGCAGATTCTTCTGTTGTGGATAATACCGATATAACAAGAGACAACAAGAAAGAAGAAACGGTTGAGAATGAGATAGAAGAACTCCCCGCAGATTTAAGTCAGGAGAAAATAAAAGAGGAACCTCTTTCTCCTACAACTATTGAGTTTGTTCCGGAAAGAGAAAATGAGGAACCGGAAATGAATCATCCGGAGTCTTCTAGTGAAAAAATCGAAGAAGTAGAGGAAGACAATGATGATATGGATGAGCTTCCTGATGAAGATGATTTTCTTACAGTTGAAGAAAAACCGAAGTTTTCTTTGTCGGACCGCTTCCCGTCTTATCAAGAAGAAGCTGTGGTTGCTAGTCCGGATCAGCTTAGTGCATCGGATGTTACTTGGCAGAGGGACTATCTGAAACAGAAAGTCTTCAAAATCATTAAAACAGAGCAGCCAATCTGTAAGGAACTGATTCTGAACAAACTCAGTATTCTTCTTGGAAGACGAAAGGTGACAAGCGTAGTAACGGACGCTTTCCATGAGATCAGGTTTAATCTTCGATATGACGGAATCAACAGAACTACTGGTAAGTTCACCACTTATTATTGGATTGATAACCAAGAAGTAAAACTGAGAATCAATTCCACACGCTCTTTGGATCAAATCCCGGATATCGAAATCCGAAATGGTCTGATTGCTCTTGTGAAGAGGGAATACTTAATCAGTTATGACGAATTTCCAAAGCTTTTCCTTAAGACGATTGGATATAAGTCTTGCCCGAAGCAAAGCTGCGATGATGTTGCTTACTTTATCAATCAGCTTCTGGATGAAGGTAAACTGCTAAAAGACAGTAACGACAACATCAGGATTCCAGACAAATGATTCAAAGCCGGCCTTAGGATTTCTAACGCCGGTTTTTATATGTAAATCAAATCCGATGACAAAAGAAGTTTGTTGGGTTATACTGCAACGTTATTTTCAAAGGAGGTAATAAAGTGAGCCCAGTTATTGTTTCTGTTCTCTCCCTATCGATTATATTCTTGGCGACAACCTTAGGAAGCGCGTTTGTTTTTTTCTTCAAGAAGGATTTTGGTCCTAGAACGAATAATGTCATCCTAGGTTTTGCAGGTGGTATTAGGATTTCAGCCTCTGTTTTCGGTCTTCTTTTGCCTTCTATAGAGGAAAGCAAGACAGTTCTTTCTAGTGCACCTTATCTTCCTCCCATCATTGGCTTTCTTCTTGGTGGTCTTCTGCTTTACATCAGGGATAAGACGATACCTCACTTTCATCCGGTCAATGGAGTAGAGGAGGGATGCAAAGCCTCTATCGGCAAGAACCTGAAGTTCTTTCTTGCCGTTACAATCCACAACATACCAGAGGGTTTATCAGTCGGCTTTGCTTGTGGTCTTGCTTTAAAAGGACAAACTCAGGATCTGATTTATTCTGCACTGTCTTTGGCTATTGGCATTGCTATTCAAAATGTGCCAGAAGGAGCTGCGGTTTCCATTCCGATGCTAGGTAGCGGAGAGAAAAAAGGGAAATCCTTCCTTTATGGGACATTATCTGGTGTGGTAGAGCCTCTTTTCGGCATAGCTGGATTATTCTTGGCCCAGCTTTCCGTGATTACTCCATGGCTCTTGTCTTTCGCTGCTGGAGCTAGGTTCTACGTGACATTGGATGAGATTCTTCCAGAATCGAGAAAAGACGGATATGCACATTATGGCCTTTGGTCTTTTAGGATCGGGTTTGTGCTCAGGATGGCACTTGAAATCCTTCTTTAACCAAAACAGGCGGCAGTGAAGTTATAACTTGGAAGATTGATAAAAACAATTTTGATAAGATAAGAAAAGCTTTCAAAACAAGAAGCTTGAAACTGAATTATTAGTCCACAGTTCAGACAAATTCTTAAAAGATGAAAACAGTAAGGATACACAAGATAGATTTAACCTCGTGAGATCTTTCCTAGAGTGCTTAGATCATTCACAGAATACGGTCGGTAATGAAGTCTATTTTGTTGATGGTATCGATGTGCTAACATGAAGAGATACTTTTAAACTAGTATTCGACATAATGCAACAATTGCAACACTATGAAATGATGATGAAACAAAACTAAAAAAAGCGACCTGACTCGAATTTGAGCTAAGTCGCTTTTTTTCACTTATTCATCCCAGGGTCTTTAGTCTTGAATACTCTTTTCCAAAATTCTCCCCGTCTGATGATATCTTCTTTTCTGGTGTTCATATCAAAAATCTTAAGAATCGAATAAGTGAAATTATCTATTATATAATTTGCACCACTTTCCTTTAATTCTTCAAAAGCCTTGTTTCCACCAGTTAAATTATCGACATCCGCGTATTGATGCCAGCGTTGCCATATTCCTTCATCATCGCCATATGCTGAGCCGATATATAATTTACCAGTAGACGTATCGGTGATGCAATAAACACCTTTGACATTGGATAACGCATTTTTCCATTCAGGCTCTTCTTTTTTGAAAATCAATTGTAAATCCTTATGAGAAAGCAAGACATTATTATAACCAGGAAATGAGCCTAATTTAGTAGAAGGCGCCAATTCATAGATTTCTGGACTTAAATCATCTTGAACGCATTCGAACCATCTGTTGTAACTGTTTCTTCCAATAGGATTTTCAAGCTTGATTATCAATCTTTTACGATATTCTTTGAATTCATCTAACAAAATCAATTTGTAACCATGGGTGTTCCAAACTTCAGGAGTTATTTTCTCGATTTTATACAATCCACCAAATATAAAATAGTTAGGACCATATGGATAATATTGGGCAAAAGCTAATACGTATTTGGCGTGAGTAAAATTATTGTTTGATTGTTTTGTCTTCCATGAATTCATTCCTATCCATTGTTCGCAGTCATCCCTAAGATAATCCCATGCTGGTTCGTTAGGGTTACCATTATTCATGTTAAATTTAACTTTTGTATTTGACGCATCAATTTCTTTGAAAAAATCTTGAAATCTAATCATGCAATTTATCTCCTTTATAATAATTTCATGAGCTTGTGATAAAGCTGGTATAGTGTATCCTCGTTGGCATTTACATTTTCGTCAAGATCAATTATCGCTTGTTTAACGATAGCTTTTTTTGATGGTTTGGAATTATTAGGAACTTCAATTCCAGTATCTATTTCTGAAATTTTCAACGTTCCATCATCACCAGTTGTGCCCTTGTATCTTTTTCCAGTCAAACTTGATGAAAATTCAACATCTTTAAAATGATGTCTGTTTTTGCTTAGTCTTTCTATTTGTTTTGCTGTCTTTTCATCTTCTTCAGCTTCTTTTGTTTCATCCCATAATCTCAAATTCTGAGTCAGGCCATTTATATTTGCGATAGCACTTAAAAGATCATATGCCTCTTCTTTTGTCATTGCATAAAATTCCCTAATTCTAACCTTGCCGTCGACATTATCCTTGCTTCTAAGCGTAGGATTAAGCTGATCGATTAAATTGTGAAGATCAATGTCTTTTAATCTTGAATGGACCTTATAAGTAGCATAAATTCGAAAAGCAAATGGCGTACATTCACTTCTGTTAAGTTCCTTCACCCTTTTTTCAACATCATCGGCATAACCTAGTTTTACGTAATTTGGAAAGGACGGATTAGTCAGTATGTAAATATATCCTTCATTAGCTTTCCCATGACATTCGTCATCATTTGCATAGTATTCAGGACCTTTTAAATTTCTATTTTCTTGATTCATAGCATCACCACAATTATTTTTTATTCACTTTTTCATCGATTTTCATAGCAATAGTTAACATATAAGTTTAATTACCCCAAACCACATCTAAGAATATTAACTCAAGAGTGAATTTGTTTTTATATAATCCTAGTATATGTTATTTCTTTTGTTCCTGTCGGCTTATTCATCTTAAAAATATTAAAAGCTTTATTCATTGCCAATTCCTTTATTGTTTTTTCATTTTCTTCACTAACATCGAAGCCGAGATAGATACTCTTAATTTTCATTGGTTTTATTTTTGCGTTAGCATTTCCCACAATTCTCCATTCATCTTGGTATTCCCAATCAGAATCTTTTGTGCAAATCAATTGAGTAAAGCACCCCATATCAGTAGGAATTCGACCATTACTAACAGAACGAATAATAGTTTCAAGAGAAAACTTAATCATCGTTTTTAAGATATTGTTGTCAAATTCTTTTGTATAAATGACAGGGCATAGGCTTGGAAGTACATCATTGTTGAACATAGTTTCATATTCAATACAATATCCCTTATAAGTATCACCATATAACGACCACATTGGCTTATTGTTCCTTTTTGTGGTAAGTGAACAGACACCAACTTTATCCTTAGATTGCATAAGAAATAAAAGCAGTTTTTTTAGATTATCATCTTCAAATATGTTAGCAATAACGTTTTGAAAATTGATCATAGTATTTAAAAACAACTCTTTTTGCTCATCATTTAATATTCGATTGGCATCCAATTCTTTTTTTATCAAATCGTTTGATAGTTTGCCATTTATGGTGCATCTTTTAATCATATCAACCATTTCATGTTTATCAATGTTTTCAGAGTGTGGATGACTGAAAATTATATCGACAATATGCTCCATCATTTCATTGGATAAATTGAATGAATCCTTATCATAAATACTATCTAAATCAATGTTAGTTAAACAGTCAAAAGGATCATCCAAAGCACCAGCTGGAGCTAGAAACACATAACCATTTTCTATCATATCTACCGTATATTCATCGAATTTTCTGTATTTATATAAGACTTTAGGAGTCATTGACAAAAAGTAATTTCTTTTCTCAAGTTCTGATATAAATGGAGTTGATTGAAATGCTACCATAAGATTAAGATAATTTTTCTTTTCTTCATTCGTCATTAACTAATCCTCTTTGTTCTTTTCAAAATTCTCAACCTGCTCCATGACCTTGCCAAATACATCAGAGCTGTATTGAGGTGGATAACCATTCTTTATAAGACAAATCTTAATGTCGAGTTTAAGGTCATTACGAATATTTTGATTGTTTAGCCAGTCGGCAAATGATGATTTTATGTCGATTATTTCTTTTATTTTCTTGGCTAAGTCTTTGCATCTTTCGTTTATAACAATTCCATCCATAGTTTTATCTTCACCGTAAATGAAGTTATGAGAATCTCTCTGAGACATTAAAATATCGTAGAAGGCTTTCTCTTCGAATGTTAGTCCTAGTTTTCTAAAACTCTCTCTGCTTTCCTGCATTTGACTGAGAATAGACAAAGCCTGTTCGGTAGCACTGTTAATAATGTCCTCGGAAGCTTCTTCTTGGGTTTGGCCTGCCTCTTCAAGACTTAAATGTTTTCTTCTCTCATGATACTGCTCGATTGTCTTTTCTAACATTTCTTTGAATTTTAATGCTTCGACTTGATTTGTCCTTGCATATTCCTTGATTTGCTTTTTTAGCATTTTTATCAATATTTCAAGCTTTGATGCAGGCATTTTTATGTCAGATAGTTTCTCGAAGTACTCTGGGCTGAATAGATCTTCTTGTTCTCCTTCATCAAGCACACTTTCTACTTTATTATATTTCAAAGCTTCCTCGACCATTTTTCTTACATGTTGATTCATTACATCTGCATCTATATCGCTTCCAGTTCCGCTCATTTTTCTTACGAAGCCGGCTATGGCCATAAAGCACTGAGCTAAGGCAGACTCTTCCTCACCCAATTCACCAGAAGGCTGACAAATTTCATAAGCCAATCTCATTCTCTTCACAACACCTAGGAAATAAACTTTGAATGAAACTTTCTTTGATTCCTTGTTGTTATTATTTGAATTAAGCTCTTCTGTAGATATGAACACCTTCTCAGCGGCTTTTGCAAGCAATTCATATCTTTTCACCGGTTCACAATTAGGATTCAAGAATGGTTTCAAATCGTAGTCAACAAACAAGTTCTTCAATATTCCAAGTTCATTTCTAAATAGTAAAATGGCTTGCTCTACATCGTCAGCTGTAGGAGCAACAGAACCACCGCCGCCATATATTTTCAAGGCTTCACGCATATTGTCTCTGATACCGATGTAATCGATTATCATTCCATACTCCTTGCCAGGGTATTTTCTATTCACACGGCTGATTGTCTGAATAAGCTGATGCTTCTGCAAAGGCTTGTCATTATATAAATATGTCAAGGATTCGGCATCAAAGCCCGTAATCCACATATCGACGACAATGGCAATCCTAAAATTGGACTTGTTCTGCTTGAATGCAGCATCAAGTTTGTCTGAGCGCTCATTGTTTTTTGTGCCACCAAGGTAGTCATACATATCCTTTGGATCGTTCTTTCCAACACTGGCTATCATAGCCATGAAAGGCATGTCGTTTAATTCATTCAATTCTTCGGATGATACATCTATATCCCCAGGAGTTTTCTTTTCAACAAACCATTCTGGATATTTTTCTTTGAAGATTCCAAGCAAAGAATATGCGATAGTCCTGTTTGCGCATACAATCAGAGCCTTTTGGACTCTTGTAGGGTCTTGTTCGCAGGCGTTTGTATAATGATCGTGAATATCGACAGCCAATCTTTCAAGTCTGTCATGGTCTCCAAGTATGATTTCCATGGAGCTCATAGCCTTCTTGCTGGCTTCGATATCATCCTTTGATGCACCATCATCGTCACATTGCTTATAATAATTTTCGATTTGTTTAATCTTTTCGTTATCAAAAAACACCTTAGCGATACGTGGATGATATTTGATATCAACCGTCAATCCATCGGCAACAGCCTGATCCATCGTATATCTATCTATTTCCTCACCGAATGTCTGGTATGTCTCAGCTATTGGTGTTCCTGTGAATCCTACGAATGTTGCAGAAGGAAATGCCTCTTTGAGTACTTTTGCATACGGCTTTGATAGCAAGGCTTTCATGTTCTCGTCGTTTTCCTTGCTGAACTGAATCCTTTTTGCTCTTTCAATCTGAGTACGATGTGCCTCATCAGAAAAACAAATTATGTTCCTTCTATTGTTTATAAGTCCTATCTTGTCATCTTTTCTATCGCAGAATTTTTGGATAGTGCAGATATAGAAGCCTCCACTTTTCCTTGTTCCAAGTTCGTTACGCAACTCGTTTCTGCTATTAACAACAGCAACTTGTCCTAAATTTAAATATTCGGTGCTTTTTGTGAATAGCTTTGCTCCCTGTTTTTGCAAATCATCCCTGTCTACAATCATGACAATTGTTGGAGAACCAATTTCAGGAACATTTGTACATCTCAAAGCCAACTGACGAGCAAGGAAAGCCATAGTGTAAGTTTTCCCACATCCTGTGGCTCCAAAATATGTACCGCCTTTACCTGTACCTTCCTTTACAGATTTTATAATACTTTGTTTCAATAGCTTTACAGCGAAAAATTGAGGATAACGGCAGACGATTTCCTTTTCCTTGTAATCATATATTTCGTCCTGGAAATAAACATAATCCCTGTAAATTTCAAGAAACCTTGAAGGAGAATAAACTCCCTTGACCATAGTCTGTGTTTCATCGAAAGGAAGAGTTGAAACCTTATCGTTCTCGTTAACCCTTCTCCAGGCGTAAAAATGCTCATATGGGGATCTCACTGTACCAAGTCTTGTCTTCACCCCATCAGAAATACAGGCTAATGGGCAATAATGCAACAAATGGGGTATATCACGCCAATAACGAATAGTGACTTGTTCCCATGCATCAAAAATCGTAGCTTTTTCATCGGTAGGATTCTTTAATTCCATTATACATAAAGGCATGCCGTTTACGTATAAAACAACATCAGGTATTCTAAGCTTCTTGTTTCCATTATCGACATATTCAACTTCGAATTGATTGACGACTTTGAAAATATTGTTTTTTGGATTTTCAAAATCGATGAGGCTAATCATCCTCACACCGCCAACATGAGTGGTGAATTTCAATCCATCGATTGATAGTTTATAAAACTTGTGAAGCGTTACGAAGTCAGTTGTTCCACCAATTACTTTTATACTATTTGCTATTGATGATATTTCATCATCGGTCAAGTCTTTGTTGGTTCTTCTCAAAAAAGAAAGCAAGTCATTCTCTATAAGAACGTCGGTTTTATGTTCCCTTTTGACATTATTGCCCAAGGCATAGATCCAGCCTTCTTTTCTTAAAAGTTCTATCAGGGCATACTCGTAATCACTTTCGTAATAACTACCGTTTATCTCCTTCAATTTACCCATAGCTTACTCACCTCTTGCTTCTTCAATAGAACCCTTTATTAATACAGGGCATATATTCTTTATCTGTTCCTTTAATTTCTCGTTTATTTGCTTTCTAAGATTTAATGCGTTGAAAATTCCTACGATTGATTTTTGAATTTCGATTGATGGTATTGGCATTTCTACAGAACACATATCTGTATATACGAAGTTTTCTCTTGCGCTACCCCATGAATTATAAAACGCATATCTTATAGTTTCATCTCTACATAGCCATAAGAATAAATACTCAGGGATTAATTGCTCTTTATCTTTAACCCTAAAAACTTCATAAATGGGTGAAACTACAAATGGCTTTTCATTACTTGAAATGGCAATTGCATAAACTTTCATATGCGTTGTAGGTACATAGGCAATATCTTGAAATTCAACAATTTTATATCCGCCTAAATTGTCTTTATCTACTGAAGTACTAGCAGTTATAAACTCTCTAATAGTAGAAACACCGTAAACAGTTTTTATCTTTTCACCAGTGTTTTTTTTTTTATTTAATTCACCCATCAAATCCTTCATCTCGTCAGATGTCAGTTCTTCAATGTTCTTTTTCTTGAATATTCTCTTTAGTTCATCCAGCAACGCTACATATTCCGGGTCTTTCGGGTCTAAGCATCTGTCAACAATTTCTCGTCTCGCTTTCTCAAGAGAAGTCCGAAAGGCATCTGCAATAACCAGTTCTTCTTCCTTAATCTTTCTGAACTGAAAGCTTATCTGGTCAAGTGCCATACTCAATATTCCGGACATATCATCAGCAGAACTCATGCTCTCTTTAAGATTAATAATGCTAATTCTGTTATTAACCTCATTCAGCATCTGTATTGCCTTGTCCACATCGAAATGGATATACAAATCATCATATCCGAACAGTCTGATAAGATTATGAAGTGCTTTATAATTTGTCAATGCGTTCTTTAAATCAAGCAGTGTTTTCTTATCATCAATTTCATTAATCTGGTTGATAAACTCCACCATATTTTCAGTATCATACAGAAACAGCTGGTTCTTAATTGTATTTAAGTCCTGTTCTATTTCTTCCCTGCTCTTAAAAATCTCACTATAGTTAGCCACTTCATCTCCAAGCTCTGACTGCAATTCTTCAAAATATGCTTTGTTTGTTTTATCAAACTCTTCCTTGATGTTGGCAAAATCCACAACATAACCATAATGGTAGTCCTTATATGGTCGGTTAACACGGGTAAGTGTCTGCAACAGATTATGAGCATTAATCATTCTTGCAAGGTACTGTTTTTTCAATCTTGGTGCATCAAATCCGGTAAGCAGCATATTGTAAACAACCAGAATATCAATCTTACCTTTTTTGAAGTCTTCCTGTATATCTTTTCTGTCCTGCTTGGTTCCTTCATCGTGAAGTACCAGGGCATGTGAATATTTTGCTATTCTGCTTAACTGTTCAGATACAGCTCTTGCCTGTGGTGCTGAATCGCACACAATCATAGCTCCAATAGAATCATCAAGAGTTGTTCTTCCCTTTTCAAAATCATGTACGATATAATCAACCATAGCCGATACAAATTTAGGATGTGCATACAACTCTTTTTTCTCAATGGAACCATGCTGAACTTCCAGCATTTCCAGTGTAGATGCCAGTTCTGTTTTGTATTTTGTTTCGATTTCCTCTCTTATCAGTTTTAATGTGTATCCATCGGCAATCGACTGATTGTAGTAATACTTGTGAATATAATTACCAAACACATCCTTTGTATTATATCCATCTCCTATAAGAGGTGTACCGGTCAAAGCAATCATAACCGCATCTCTGTCTGATGCCATTAAGTTAGCAAGAAACGAGCCCTTTGGATTATAACTTCTGTGTGCTTCATCCAAAAAGTAGACACGCTGCACACTGACATTATAATCAGACTGCTTTGTGACTGATTCATCTGAGAATTTCTGTATATTAACAACGGTTATTGATGTTTTACCGGTATTGTCTGTCTCCCCAACAGCCGCAATGTTTGTTTTGAAATCCTCTTTGGAACTTATCATATTAACTTTCAGTCCACGTGCCTCAAATTCCGCTTTTGCCTGAGTCGCAAGGTCTAACCGGTCCACGATAAAATAAAACTTTGCTATTTTCCCCTGATTCTGATAATAATCACGCAGGAAATGAACATTTGAAAATGCCAGTGCTGTTTTACCACTTCCCTGCGTATGCCAGATTACACCCTTCTTCACACCTTCAGATAACCTGACTCTGATTGCTAAAGTTGCAAAAATCTGTGGATAACGCATAATATGTTTTTCTATATGCTTAATTCCATTCTTATCCACAGTCTCCTTGTAGCATAGTCCATACTGTAAAATAAAACGCAGTCTGTCCCGAGAATAAAGAGAGGTCACAATTCGATTTGTTGGCGAGTCCTTACGAATTGAAGACGCATATTCCGATGTACCCTTTATTGCAAGCAGATTGTTATCTTTCAGAATAAACTTCTCTACATCCTCATCAATTTCTTTTATTCCTTTGTCCAGTTCTTCTGCACGCTGCTCTCTGAATTTACTAAAGAACATGCGACCATAATTGCTGGAAGCATAAAAGGCTCCCTGTATCGGTTCTATATCGGTATCATCATATTCGTTGTTATTTGAAAACACCGTGTACTGGGTCAGATTCACAAATTTTTTATAGATTGGATTCGAGAACCTTCTTGTCATTCTTTCACGTTCTGCCAGAATACCCTCTCTGTTGTTCTGCCTCTTTACCTCCACAAAAGACAATGGCATACCGTTTATGAGTACAATAATATCCGGTCGGAAATTATCATCACCATTTTCATACGGCAATTCTGTAACAACCACATAACTGTTCTTGTCTTTTGTTGGAGAATAATCAATCAGTTTTATTCCATTGTATCCTTTTTGCAGAATTTCAAAAAATGCCTTACCTAAATCATCATTTGACAATTTGATTTTAAGCTCTTCAATTATCTTTTTTGCCTCTTCCAGTGACAAATCGGTATTGTTAATCTTGTTTATCGCATCTAAAAATAATCCATAGAAAATATTGGTGTCCGAATCATAATCCACGCCTCGCACCATATCTTTAATGGACATATATTGATATCCCAGCCTTGTAAAATGAACAAGTGCGGGTATCTTTACTCTGGAATCTTCTGGTCTCGCCATACCAACACCTCCATAGCTAATAATTCATAGACAGATAACTCTATCTTTCCATCTCTACTATATCATCCAGTCCACATTTCATAACGGAACATATCCTTACTAATACATCCAAGGAAACATACTCGTTATTGCTCATCTTATGAAATGTGCTTGGAGCTATTTTCGTTTTCTCTCTCAACTCTGCTTTGCTCATATCCTTATCTATAAGCATCTTCCACAGTTTTTTATAATTAACCTGAATGCGTTTATCTTCCATTATTCTATCCCTCCACCACGAATATAAATGGACACAAAATCTCTCATATAATCATATCATAATACATTCGTCTTTTCAAATGCTTAATCGAGTTCTCGAATGGTTTATAAAAAAAATATTTCAATCCAACCAAGAAAAAATCTCCGTAATTCTGTAATAGAACAACGGAGATTTCAAATACTATATTTTTATTCTTTTACAATCCAACTGCCTGTTTTCTTCGAGCCAACTCGTTTCAGTCGTCCCATTTCAGTCAGTTCTTTAACTGTTCTCTGAACAGTACTTCTGGATAGAGAGGCACTTTCAACGATTTCCTTTTGCGTAATGGTGGGATTGTTTCGCAATATATCAAGCAGTAACTTTTGTTTTTCTGTTAAAGCCTCATTTAATGTTTCATTTAAAGCCTCATCGCCTGATGCTTTAAAGTTCAAATTAGGAAGCTTTACTGTAAACTCTACACGATTAGAACGGAAAGTAGCTTCCATACCAGCTTGATAATTTGCAGCATTTTCATAGGCAGTACATATCTTGCTTAAACCACTGCCTTGACGTTCCATATATCCAAGACGAGCAAAAATATCTGCAAGTATGGGATTTCTTCTGGTGGAAGGAATATCATCAATATCACGTTCCTGAATCTGCATTCCGTCAGGCATACCACCCGGAGAGTAAATTACAAGGCGATCATCAAACATATCCATATGAACTTCGCTTCCATTAATCAGGTAATCTCGGTGAATCAAATCATTGACCAATGCTTCAAATACACTTCGCATCTGAGCTTCGATCAATTCAAGATGTTCTTGTGCCTGTTCATTCAGATCTGCCAGATAGCTGTCCTGTTGTGTTTTATGGCAATGGCTCCGGTATTACATATAGTCTACTTCCAAAAGACAAAGTCCCTTTGCTGGTGCTGTCTGCCCGGCTGTCAGACGGTCTTTGGCTTCCAGCGCAGCTTTCACCTGCTCCGCCGTCATTTCTCCCTGTCCGACCGCTACAAGCGTTCCTGTCAGAATCCGCACCATATTACGTAAAAATCCATTTCCATGGAAAGTCAGCGTCACATAATCTCCCCTCCTGCGGATTTCAATCTGATCCACTGTGCGGACTGTCGATTTTTTCTTCTGCGGATTTTTACAGAAACTCATAAAATCATGCTCTCCTGTCAGATATTCTGCCGCCTTCTGCATCCGTTCTATATTGACCGGCTTCTCTAACTGCCATACATATTTCCGGTCAAATAACGGCTTTGTTTTGCCATCAAATACTGTATAACAGTATGTCTTTCCGATTGCATTGTATCTGGCATGAAACCGCATGGAGGCTTCCCGCACTTCCTGCACGATAATATCATCCGGCAGATATCTGTTCATGTAGTCCCGCAGCTGCTCCGCCGTCATATCAACAGAGAGCACGACATTAGCTGCCATTGCCCGGGCATGCACGCCCGCATCCGTTCTGCCTGCTCCTATGATCAGAACCGGTTTCTCTGTCAGATGATTTAAAACATCTTCCAGCTTTCCCTGGATCGTATCCTTTCCGGGCTGGTGCTCCCAGCCAAAATATCTTGTTCCATCATATCCGATGATTAATTTATAATTCTTTTCCATATGTTTTCCTGTCTGTGTTATTTCAGTTTCTGATAGTCTTCTACGCTGATGCCGATTTATTTGTGTTAAGTCTACCACATACAGGTTAAATTTTGTAGTATATACGTTGTAGTTTTTAATATTTTGCCCTCTTATATCCATCCATGAAACTTATTGCACTACCCATTTTTCTGTAACAATTTCTTTTCTTCTATGCTATACTGTTTTGTAGTCTATAAGAAATGGAAAGGAACGAAATAATGCAACGCAAAGATTTACTGGAAATAAAGAAACGCTTTAAGAAAAATGAATGTACTTTCACCCGCATGACCGGATGCTATGTGAATGCGACAAAGGAAAAAGTGACAAGCTTTAGCAATGTTTTTCTGAATCTGCCGGACGAGGAATATTATAAATATCTGGAGATTGCCAAAAAGACTTTATCGGGAACAATCGGAAACCAGCTTTTAGAGCTGTCCTTCCCAATGGAAGAAGAATCCGGTGCCATGAGCAAACAGCAGTTTTTCATGGGGCTGAAAGCAAGCGCCTTAAAGGATGAGGGACTGCTGGAACGATTCTACGATTTGGTGATCGACAGCTATGACTATACAGGCAATTACCTGATCCTGCTCTTCCATGATGCTTATGATGTCATCACAAAAACAGAGGATAATTTAAAGCTGGACGAATCCGAGGAAGTATATGAATATATCCTATGCTCACTCTGCCCTGTAACGCTTTCAAAACCGGGGCTTGGTTATCTGGAAGAAGAAAATAAGATTGGCGTCCGTCTGCGTGACTGGATCGTGGCACCGCCGGAAAATGGCTTCTTATTCCCTGCCTTTACAGACAGAAGCAGCGATATCCACTCTCTTCTTTATTTTACAAAGAATACAAAGGAGCCGCATGAAGCCTTTATGGAAAATGGTCTTGGCTGCCCGGCTAAGCGTACCAGCATGCAGCAGAAAAAGGCTTTTGAAAATATCGTAAAGCAGACAGTCGGCGATGACGAAGCAACGGAAGAAGTTTTCTTAAAGTTGCAGGATAGTCTCTGCACCATGCTTGACAGACAGGAAGAAGCAGGCAACGAGGACACTCCGATCGAGCTGAATCAGGATGTATTCCATGATGTCATTACAGACAGCGACATTTCCGAATCACTGGCACCAAAGCTTGAAAAAGCATTTGCCGCAGAATTTACAGATGCCCTGCCTACTGCCGATGCACTGCTCGATAACAAAGCAGTTGCAAAAAATGAGCAGCGCAAGGTACAAAAGGCTCTGATCACAGAAGTTGCCACCTTAAAGGAAGCACTCTCCAAAGCACAGATTGATCCGGAACAGTTAGCAGAAGGCAACTATATGGATGACGTATCAGATGCTGTCAGCGGAAATATGGAGGATATAACAGATGATGCAGCTTCCGAAACAGATCTTACCGGAAATAGTGATATAAATGGGCAATCCGCGCTGTGTGATGTATTCCTGCGTATGAAACCGGAGCGTGCCAGTCTTGTTACAGAGCAGATGATCGATGGACAGAAATGCCTTATCATTCCTGTGGAAGATGACGATGATATTGATTTAAACGGCATTAAGCTTTAAGAAAAGGGAGCAGATCATAAAACATGAGCATATTTACAAAGCCGGACACAAATTCCCGGAATGGATCGGTCACTCATAATAGGAACACGGAAAAAGCAGTTCACCGCTATCGCGGGATCAGTTACCTTCTGCTCGCGTGCATACTTTTTTTGCTTGCCGTGGTACTTGTTTTGCTAAAGCGCGGTAACTATTTCTCCATGCTGCAGGATGCTATGAGTGATCATACCTTTCAGTATACGGACAATGCCTCTTACATACAAAGAAAGACGCAGTTTGAGCTGATGCCGGAGCGAAATACAGATATTGTTTTTTTAGGCGATTCCATCACAGCCAGATTCGAATGGCAGGAGTATTTTTCTGACCTTACAGTAACAAACCGCGGTATTGATTCTGATGTGACGGAAGGTGTCTTAAACCGTCTGGATACAGTCGAAAACCAACATCCGCAAAAGATTTTTTTGATGATCGGCATTAATGATATCATGCACAAGCTTCCTCTGGATACAAGCATGCAGAATTACAAAAAAATACTGACACAGCTTTCGGAAGAACTGCCGGACTGTAAGATCTACGTCCAGAGCGTTCTTCCGGTCAATACCTCTACCGGTATTGACAACAGCGATGTGTCAGCTTTTAATGCAGAGCTCAGACAGCTTTGTGATGGTCTTGCTCTGCCTTATATTGATCTGTATTCTTTGATGGTAACAGACGATAACAATTTCACCTATACAGCAGATGGTGTGCATCCGACCGGTGAAGGCTATGCGATCTGGATGGATGGTATCAGGGAATATGTATACGAATAAAAAGAATACGAATACATATCCAAATTCAGCTTATTCGTTTTTTTCAGCCCATTCCAGTGCAAGTGGATTCACACCCTGCTCCCGGGTCATCTTAAATTCATAAATATATTCTTTGAGGCTCTCTACATCCCAGTCTGCGTAGCGATTTTCCCGGATCTGGCGGAATGCTTCGCATTCCATATGTATGAGAGCTTCTATTAATTCTTTCTTTTCTGCAGACGCTTCCTGTCTGTCAAACTGCTCCTGCTGTTGTTTCCGGATTACTGCAAGCAGCCTGTCGATCTGCCGGCGTATCACCATGGTCTGTTTCTGATATTCCGGCTTTCCCTGAATAACCGCAAGTGCCTTTTCCAGACATTCCACTGCCCGCTCATACTCCTGCGTCTCCTGAAATAAGAGTCCCAGATTTTTATACAGACTTGCATAGTAGGTATCATCCGGTGCAAAATGTTTTTCAAATACCGGAAATGCTTCCATATATAATTGGTAAGCTCCAGGTAACTTGCCTGCTTCCCGGCAGGCATTTGCCACATTCAAAAGTGTTGTACCGAAAACAGCCGTCTTGGTCATGCCAAGCTGTTTCATCAGCTCGATCGCCTGTGCGCCGTAGGCTACTGCCTTATCCGGCTTTCCCGTTTCTTTCTGATAGCCGGTCATTTCGTTTAGCAGAGCGATCAGACTGTTATAATCGCCCTCCTGCTGTGCCCGCCCCATGGCAGCGATCAGAAAATCCTCCGTTTCCTCTATTCTGCCCATTTGAAGCAGTTCATCCAGTTGTTTATAAACAAGCTCCATATTCATTCGTATCATTCCTTTATGTCACTATTCAACTTCTTATCCGCAAAATCTGCATCTTACTCTGGCTTATTCAATTCCAGTTCCTGCAAAATCCGTTATGCAGATAGAGGATAAAAGCAGCAGGTAAGACACTATATTATTAGAACAAAGCCGAATAGCCTATTTTTATTTACAAAATAAGTGTATCATATGCAGCAGGAATCTTCAAATCTACACCATCTCCTTTTTCAGCCGCTTCATGATCTTTTTCTCCAGTCTTGATATGTAAGACTGTGAAATGCCCAGAAGATCTGCCACCTCCTTTTGCGTCATTGCCTCTTCCTCGCGGTTGTTCAGACCGAACCTGAGACTGATGATCAGCTTTTCCCGGTCAGAAAGCTTGGAAAGTGCCTTTTTCAGCATTTTCTGTTCGGCTTCATTTTCCATATCTTTATAAATAATATCCTCATCCGTTCCCAGAATATCCGAAAGAAGCAGCTCATTGCCATCCCAGTCCACATTCAGAGGCTCATCAATGCTGACTTCCATCCTGACCTTATTATTCCGCCTTAAATACATCAGGATTTCATTTTCAATGCATCTGCTGGCATAGGTCGCCAGCTTGATATTTTTTTCAGGATTATAAGTATTGATCGCTTTGATGAGACCGATCGTTCCGATGGAGATCAGATCCTCAACACCGATTCCCGTATTATCAAATTTCTTTGCAATGTATACGACCAGTCTGAGATTATGCTCGATCAATACCTGTTTTGCATCCTTTTCCATATCTGTTGCAAGCTGGCTGATCCTTTCATTTTCTTCTTCCTGAGAAAGCGGCGGTGGCAGCACATCCGTCCCTCCAATATAGTGCACCTCCCCCTGTCTGGAGAACCAGAAGCTGCTTTCTCTCTGCAAAAGTCTGAACTGTAATCCCGGTACTACCACTTTTAAAATCATGTTTTCCTCCTGTCTCATGCCTTTATTCCCAAAATGCCGGATGCAAAATCACCTGATATTCCGCCTTATGACTTAATTTCCCGTGATATATGCCAAGCATGACCTTTCTGTATCTTTTTTTCTGTTCTGCCTGCCCGATCCAGCATTCCTCTGCCAATATGCCACGGAGCATTCCATTGGATCTTCCGATCGACCGGAATGGGATCAAAAAGCATCTGTCATTTGGAAGTGATATTTCATGTTCTGTAAAAAGCGTCTGCTCCACGATCATGACCGGTTTTCCGGTCGTTGGCTCCCTGAGTGCATTGCCTGTATCCAGCAGTCCGGTGCAGTCGATCTGCTTTCCTTCCCAAAGGATCGTGACCGGCAAAAGCAGCTCTTCTTTCTGCTTCTGCCTTTGGATCTGCTTCCATAAAGAGCGAAAAAACAACCAGCCAAAAAGTCCTGTTCCCAGAAGGAAATACAGCCTGTGCTGCCCTCTGCTTCCTATAAACCGTCCCAGAAATCGAAGCATTCCTTCCAGTACAAACGCGCTTCCATACAAAAACAAAAGTGCAGGCAGATATTCCAGACGCTTTAACGGATAGCTCAGAAGCAGCATACACAATCCTGCGATCAGGTTGCACACCTGCAACAGAACGAACTGCGGATGCAGCAGGCACAAAACCGCTGCCGAGATTCCTCCC
>URQF01000008.1 GCA_900549915.1 uncultured Mollicutes bacterium
AATTGTGTGCGTCGACAAAAATAAGTTACAAAAGGCCTAGAAAGAAGAGCTCAGCACACCGTATCTAGGAATATCTATTTTATTTTCAAAAACGGCTATGTTCTTCTTTAATTCAAAACTAAAATTGACATATTCCTGGAATGAGACCTATAATTGAACAAACCTTTTAACATTAAGGTTACCTAGCTACTCTTTAGTAGGTGTCTGTTGGAATTATTCCTTCTTCTATCCTCTTCTCTGCTGTCTCTGTTATTGTTTATGACAAAAATAAAACGTTGGGTCTTAGTCTTATCTTCTGTCACAATCGGCTCCCTCAGGAGCTCTGGTTTTGCTGCATGGAAGATTTCGAACTCAATTAAGAATGGGACTTCCTTCGACGTTGATGCGGATGGAGATGTGACAGAAGCAGAGTCGAGTTATGTAAAGATCAATCGTGTTGATTTACCTCAGCTAGGGAATAATGGTTTCCAAGGGGATGGTATCAATACTCCTAACGCTTGGAATGTCTCTGGCAATCGTGATCCTCTTGGGTATCCGATTGTTTCAACGGGTACTTTGAAAGTGAACCTCACACTGAGTCATGCTAAGAGTGCAGTTCAGCTTTCTTTTACGAATACAAACAATGGAAAGAGTACGGTCCTTACGGATAAATATGATTTGTTCCGTGCTGTTTCTTCTGTTACTGTGGATGATAGCGACATGACAAAAATAAAAACATCCATGCTTCCCTTGGAACCTGGGAGTAGTGACTTCCAAGGAGTCCATAGTGTTGTTTTTGCTGTTCCTGAGAGCTGGTCAAGTCTAAATAAGACTGTTACGATCAGTTACGTTTTTGATTTGAGCACGCTAATTTTTAAAGAACTAACGGATCAGCAAATTAGAAGTAACGTTTATCAATATACTAATAATTCAACCATTTCTCTTTCTGCTGCGTTTGTAACTGAGGGACAGGCATGAAAAAGAAGAACTATTGGATTCGATTCAGCGTACTTCTTGTTCTGATCAGGTTCTTTTCCATGGTTCCTGTGTCTGCTAAATGGATTATGAATCCTTCTTTAGGACAGGATGCTACTTTGAATATTAGCGGAATCACCAATGATGCGCGTACACGTGTTGCCTATATTGAAGGGGATACGGATGAACTAGGATTTACCACTATTGAAGCTGCTTTAGCAAAAGCAACACAAAAAGGTGGTAGTCAGAAGGTAGTCGTTACTGCTAATACGACTATCAAGAAGGATTGTGTTATTTCAAAAGGTGTTGAGTTAAGGATTCCGTATAGTCAATCAAAAATCGTTTTTGATAATCCAAATAACAAGGTACACAAGGAGAAGGATTCAACAGTCAGTGATAGTCCGAAGCTGAAACTCAATGTTGATCTTGGAACAAATAACAAAGCAGTGACTTTGACTATTGCTGCAGGTGGATATTTAAGCATTCTTGGTGATTATTATGGCGGAGCAGCTGTCTCTACACAAGGCGCCTATGCTCAAAGGACCAGGAAGAAGAATTCAAAGCTTATTGTAGATGGTACTCTTAGATGCTTTGGTTTTATTAAAAATGATAGTAACTATCTAGAAGATAACGGCTCTTTGATTGATGTTACAGCTTCTGGCTATGTTTGGGAACCTCTTGTTGTATATGATTGGCCTTCAGGTTCTACGGCATCCAGTCGATATTTTGATGGTGTTTTCCCTTTCCAGCAGTTTGATTTGCCTAATATCTCGGCTCCTATAAAGATTTCTAGTGGCGGAACTTTAGCTGCTCAAATTCAGATATATCTTAAAAAAGTGTTCGAAAGGAGCATCAACACTACAGTTAATGCTATAGGCTATTCCAATTCCTTGATTAATCTGACTTCTGGCAGTATTACGTGGAACTATGGAATTAATCAGAAATCACAGGATTTTGTTGCTAATAGGTCAAATCATTTAACGAAAATTATCACGAATGGAAGTGCATCTTTAGGATCTATTTTCCTTAAATTTATGGGGGTAGATGTCGATAGCTCAAAGTGTAGTATTCCAATGGGGCCACAGTTTTCTGTTGATATACAGAGTGGTAGTTTTGTTGTTGGCAATCGTTCTCATTGGTTTGGAGGAAATGAGATTAGGATTGAAAAGGATGCCTTTGTCACTCTGACGGCAGATACCGCTGTTTTTGATGATTCAGTTAGTGGAATCAAAGGATCCAGAATTATTAATAATGGTTCTTTGGCCATCAGTGCTGCTTTTGGCGGAAATGTTCTTTGTGAAACTCAAGGATCATTTTTAACTTTAGGCAATTCTAATTCAATTACGGCTGATTTTCTTATTAATGGAACGAAAACACAAGAGACGTTCCAAGCAATTGGTTATCAAAGCAAGGATAGTACAACTAGGACAAATTTGGATAAATCTTCTATATACGAATCAGGATTACGTACTAATCAAGTGAAGAGTGGGTATTGGGGACAAAATAATAATCTTTATGTTTTAAGGTATAAATTAAGCAATTATGTAACTCCATCCGATTCTTTCTTAAAGAAAATATCAGTACAAAAAATAGATTTATCAAAAGAACCTAATGCTAATGTTGTTATTGCTGCGCCACAACAATCTACTGTCAACTCATTTGATGATGATCTAGTGCGAAGCTATTCTTCAGTGAAAATCACTGGAGAAGGGGAAGATAAAACTTATGAAGTCGTGAATCATACTGGATATGCGACCTTCCAGGGATGGAATACGTCTTATTATGGAGATGGACAGAGCATTATTCCTGGCAGTCATCATTCACTTACAGATTTGGCAAGTAAAGCTGGAAGCCATTTAATTAGGTTGTACGATAGGTGGAAGGGAAAAGACATTACCATTGAATTTTCTCGCAGTCCGGATTTCCGGGGGTCAAGGGAAAATCAAATTGTTTCAAGCCTGTCCTGCTGGCCAGTCTCATCTTGTGGGTTCAAGTTGTGGTTCCCCGGTATTTATGAGTTTGATTATTGGGAAGTTACATTTACGAATTCCAGTTCTAGTGAAAAATGGAATGCAAACAGTCGCGTGTTTCTTGATGAAAGCATTATTGATTTTGAAGTTCCGGACTTTAGAATTAAACTGAGAGCGATTGCACGGAAGAATTAAACGAAGGATCAATTATGAAAATGACTAGAAATCAATGTATTGGTTCTATCCGTATTGGGAATAGAGGGGCTACTGCTTATATGCAGTGTAGAAATAGCAGAGATGTTGATTATAATAGCTTATCTACTGCTATTCCAATACGGATGAGGATTAGGAAGATTATGGAGGATGAGTTCTACTATCATGAAGAATAAATTAATTATGCAGAGAGGGTATGGTGCTGGGAAGATATAGAAATATTTATATTTATATATTAGTTAGTGCTGTACTTAGTTCTGTGTCGATTGATTGGATGATGTAGAGATGTGTTGTTGAATAATTTAGCTTAGTCTAAAGAAAGGAAATTAATCGATTATGAAGAAATTAGGTATGAAGAAGGTTTGGGTTCCGGTTATTGCCTTATGTTCTGTCGGACTTATTGTCGGCACTGGCTATGCTGCCTGGACGATCACGGGTGGTAACAATAAGCAGGAGACGACTGGCAATAGGAAAGCAGATACTGTTACCGATAAGCACGTTGACATTCAGAACCTTAAATGGTTCGATGGAACAAAAACTAGTGATTTCACTGAGGAAGGAATTAGTAATCCCACAGTTTGCTTTGGATGGACGAACCAGGATTCGTCGAAAGCAACCGCTTCTTGGCTTCAAACTGATAAAGACACAAACTATCAGACAAAAATGGAGTACACTCTTTATTTTGAGATTGAAAAAGGAAAAGATGCAACCGTTACTCCTTCTGCCACCTTTACTTTTAATGATGCAACACCTGATGGTGATAGCAAGGGCGTTTTCCAGACTTGCTTGGATGATAATTTAATTGTTGCTCCAACTGCAGCGGAAATCACTCCTAAATCTGCTTCTGTTGAGGGAAAGGATGCCTATTACGTTAATGTTGTCTTTAAATGGGGATCACACTTTGGCGGAAATAATCCGATTGATTATTACAATGGATTAGAAACGCCTAATTACGCTGATGCCGCAGATTCTCTTGGTAAACTTGCAAAACTTAACGGAAATACTGTTACTTTTAAAGTAACAATCGATGCCACGAAATAACCGGTTATGAAAAAGAATTTCTTATTTGGATTAATTGGAGCTGGTGCTCTGATCTTATCTGGTAGTGTTGGTTTTGCTGCCTGGACGATTAAAAATTCAACTGATTCTAAAGAAGATACTGATTTGAACATTACTGCAGATGCTACTGTTAATGATGAAAATCTCCAGCTTGGGGAATGCAAATGGGATGAGAATTCTTCTGTTAAGTTTTTGCCTGTTACGAAAACTGGATTAGATTATTCTTGGCTTTCTGCTTCTAATGCCCTGCCTACAGAACAATTAACTGCCACATATAACATCGCAGGAAAAGGAGCCCCCGCTAGTAGTAAGGTCACAATCGATGCTACATTTGAGGATACTACTACGGCCACAACCAATGTGAAAACATATAACGAACTCAGGGGTCTTGGAACTAACTCAGAAACCCAAAAAACAGGCATTGTTGGAGAACTTCCGAAACCAATAATCGGAAGTAATGGTACTGCGAACACTGGTTCTGTTACTGCCGTAGCAGATGGCTCTTTCACAGCTTCTATCTTTGTGACTTTTAGCTGGGGTGCTGCGTTCGAGGGAAAGAATCCTTATGAGTACTACAATAGTAAACCTTACAAACCTGATTTGGCTACTGAGGCTAAAACGAACATCGAATATCTTGCTTATCTCCCGAAGTGCTCGTTTAAACTTACGGTCAATGTTAAGACTGCTTAAGAATTAAAAAGGAAAATAAATAAATTATGAAAACAAAAAACAAACTTACGATTGCTGTTGCTAGTGTCTTATCTGTTGCTGCTTTAGCTGGTACTGGTTATGCAGGCTGGGTCCTTTCTCATAACGTTGAAGGAAATGCCAATGGTAATATGGAAGCCTATGGTGTTGCTGATAAGACTGTTACGTTAAGTCCAATTACCTTTAAAGATACTGATGATGATACAAAACCAAATGATAGTATCGTTTGGGGAAAAGCCGCAAAAGTGTCAGGTGTTAAAGGAACCTGGTTCGGATATACTGACGATGTTGCTGATGAGTTCTTCACCCCTGTTCTTTCTTTCACGATTACAAACCAAGGGGATGAAAGTGATACCTCCACTCCTGTGTTTGAAATAGCGACTATTACTGTTACTGATACAACAGCTGGTGATTATCAGAAGTGTTTAGATGCTAATTTAATTAAAGGCCCAGCAGTGAATACTCCTACTAATATTAAGCACCCTATTGGTACAAATAATAAAAATGTATTTACTTACGAGAGGAGTTTGGTTGCCAAAGATGGTTCTGCCTTCTTTGGCTGGGGAGATTATTTCAAAGGAACTAATGGAAAGCCAACTAATCCTATTAATTTCTATAATTTCCAGGATGCTAACGGCGATAAAGAAACCACGAGCACTGGTGAGGAAAAGAAAACAGTAAAATGGTATGAGGACGCCAAAGAAAAAATGGGAAGGATTGAAAAGCTTAAGGGCGTCACGTTTGTAATTAATCTTACTGTCAACCATGCTGCTCTTAACTAAATAATAGGAAATAATTATGGCTACAGGTACAAAGAAATCCGGACAGCGTAAGGCGTTTGCAGTAGGTATTGCTGCTTTTGCTTCTGTTTGTCTTATTGCTACAGGTTTTGCTGCCTGGGTCATTTCTGCTAAAGCAGAGAAGAAAGAAACCGGCAATGTCAACATTGGTAAGGTTTCTACTGCCGATATTAAAATTGTTGTTGATCAGGAAAACGAGAATACTAACGTTCTTTCCAGCGAGTATGGTTTTTCTTTCAATCCTACGAAAGAGGACGTCACTGGCCGTGTCCGTAATGATGGAACGAACTTTGAAAATCTCGGCTTTACTTTAACTGGAACTGTTGGCCCTCAGCGTTTCGTTACTTCTTTCGTTGTGCGTCTTGATATCGGAAAACTGAGCACGGAAGATGGCAAACAGGTATGGGTCAAAGATGATGAGGCAAACGCTCGTTTCGAAGCTGCTGCAGCTAAGCATTACATCACTCTTCCAGATTGCTTCAATAAAGATATAGATCTTAAGACTGTTTCTGGTGAATATACTGAAGCTGCCGCCGATGATAATGCCGTTGCTTCTTTCAAGCATGATATCATATTTGGTTGGGGCACTGTCTTCAATAAAACCAATCCGGGCCTCTTCTATGATTCTGATACTTCTATCCTTAATGATGGAAAGAATGCCTCCGATGAAAAGGTTACCCAGACTCTTAACGATTTCTATACAACGTTAACCAATAAAACAGGGGAAGAAGCAAAAGAAGACGTCGATTATAAATTCCTCATTACATTAACAGCTGGTACGGATCAGAAAGCTTAATTCTACATTTCTTATATCCGTTGTCGTTATAAGGTTCATTCAAGGTGTACAAGAAATACAAACATCATAAAGTCCATCATAAGAACTGGGTTATCTTTGCTCTTGTCTTTATCTCTACCAGTTTAGTGACTTCAGGTCTTGCAACCTTTGTTGTGGCACAAGCCAAGAAAAACGAAGAACAAGGCGAAGTCAAAGTGGGTGTTGTGAACGACACTCACGTACATTTTGCTGACCTTCAATTTTCCTATGACCCGAATAAGAAAGATGATGAACTCTATAAAGATAAAATCACCTTTGATGCAGATGAAAACGATAACTCTGGACGTGTCCAGCATGACACTGTCTATGGTAAAGAGCATAGGACGGTTACCTTAACTGGTAAAGTCGGTCCTAGGACCTACATTAATACCTGCACCTATCAGTTCTTAATTCCACAGTCTGTTCAGGATGCTATTGATGCTGAGTACATTCAATTGATTATGCCGGATGGCGGAGACTATGATGCTTCAAAGGACTATATCAAGGCACCAAGAGATCTTGTCACTGGAAAAGCAGATACGGAACATGATGAAGCATCCTTCTCTGTCACCTGCGGATTTAGATGGGGTAAGTTCTTCAACTATGTGAATCCATGCTTCTATTATGATGATACGGGTGAACATGGCGGTGCTAGTAAGAGTGATCAGCAAGTCGTAGAAGAGAGGAACGAGTTCCGCAGAGTCAGGTACTATGGTAAGAACTCCACGGAACAGATTCCAGAAGACAATTCAAAGCTTCCGAAGCTCGAGTTTACAATCACTCTGACGGCTAAGACGAGTCTATCTTAAAGGGAGGAGGAATCATGTTTCTTGCATTAAGTCTTTCTAAGAATGATCTGATTGCCCTTAGGATGACGGCAGTTGTCTTATTGATTGTCTGCGGTGTCTTAACCGGGTTCCTGCTGTACTACAAGAAGAAAGCAAAGGATGAGGCAGTGAAAGGAACTCGCACAAGCGAGTTCCTTTCGATGCTTCTTGATACGAAAGATAAGAAGCTGATTAAGAAAAAGAAGAAAAGAAAAATCATATCGAATGTGATCTTCTACTGCTTATTGGTTCTCTTTATTCCGGTCTTTATCTATGCGGTATCCAATCGTATCACGAATAACAGAAGGCCCTTTGGTGATAAGAGGGTTAGGGTTGTTGCTTCTGGTTCTAGGAGCTTCAAGAATGAAGCGAATAAGGACTATCTAGAAGATGAGACATTGAGAAAAGAATACAATCTGGATAATCAATTCAGTAAGAATGATAGGATCATTGTCTCAAAGCCACAGAGTAATGCTGATATCCATTTATATGATGTTGTCGTATACGAAAACGAAAAGACGAATAGGACGATTATCCATCGTGTAATCAAGATCGATGATTCGACTGGTGTCCCTCATTATTCGACAAGAGGCGATGCCAATAATGCAGATGATGGTTATGATCTAACCTTTAAAGACATTGTCGGTGTCTATACGAATAAGAAGATTGATAAGATTGGTGCTGTTGTTTTGTTCCTTCAATCGCCGATTGGCATCAGTACCTTTATAGCTGTTCTTTATTCCAGGATCAGGATTGATCTTGTCTCCAATTCCAGGGATAAGGTATCCGATGAATATGTTTCTAAGCTGAAAAAGAGAGTGAAGTTCCCGGACTTCGAGATTAAGAAGGTGACCTTCTATCTTGAAGATGAGAAGGTCACCTTGGATAGTCAGGGAAACAGGGAACGGATAAAAGAAGAGTATTCTGGTCCGATCAGGGAAGTCTATGAGGAATGCGGTAAAGAACAGAAAATCCTGTTCGATAAAGAGGAGAAGCAAAATGCCTGAAGAAAAGAAAGAGATGGAGACGATGGCTGATAGGCTGAAAGAAGAACCGAAGAAGGAAGAAAAGCCTGTTAGCGAAGAGGTGAAAGCTGAGGTTCAGCCTTCTTCCGAAAAGCCTTCTAACGAAGGAAAACATAGGAAGAACAAGAGGAAGAAAGCAAAAGGAGACCGTCCTGTCAGGAGTGTCAGCAACTGGTTTGCCTTTGGCTTAGCGAGGCTTTATGCCTTCTTCCTGATCTTTGTCGGTCTCTGCAGGGATGGCAGCAAGGATGCTGTCATGGGCGGAGCTGATAATGCCATCTATCAGTTTGCACTCGGACTTGGTAGGAAGCCTAGGGTTCCTGGACTTTCTGCAAGGGTTGTCCTGGTTCTTGTTGCCTGCTACATTGCACTTCTTGTCTTTGCTCTTGGCTATGAATACCAGTACAGGAAGAGGAAGAACAAGAATCCGTGGGGTGTCAACGCCTTCTCGATTTACTTCCTTTCTGTCTTTATCTGTGCCTTCTTAAGTATTGGTGTCGGTATTCTGATCCAGACTCCGATTACCACTTCAAATATTAAGGGATTACTCACCTATATTGGAAACTGCAGGGCTGTTTCCTTAAGGATCTATGCTTTCCTTGCTCTCTTCATCGGTGCTATTCTGATTTCTGTCTTTACGCTTTATAAGTTAGTTACCAGAAAGAAAAACGAAGATGTCCAAGAAGATGATTCTGTCAAAGACAACGACATCACTTCCGATAGGCCGGAAGCAGCCGATGCCGAAGGCAATGTCACCTCTGCCGGTGACATCTCGGCTGCCTTTGGCGGCAACGGAAGTGGAAGCACTTCCTTAGAAGAAGCTACTATCAAGGAACGGGAACAGGTCTTCCCTGGCTTATCTTCTCTCGATAAGGTCTATAACGGAGTCAAGAGCAAAGATAATTCCATCATTGATAATCTGACTCTTCCGGATCTGATCACACAGTTCCGTAATTATCTTGCCAAAGTCGAAAAGCTTTATTATTCTGCCGATGACTTACGTACCTTCGTTGCTGGAAGGACCGTCTCTCACTTCTCCATCCTGGAAGGTAGGTCCGGTACTGGTAAATCCTCCCTTCCTCGTTTCTTTTGTAAGTTCGTAAACGGAGAAGTCGTCTTCCTTCCTGTCCAGGCTACCTGGCGTGATAAGACCTCCCTTCTCGGTTACTTCAATGACTTCACTAAGACCTACAACGAAACCGATGCTCTCTTAAAGCTCTACGAAGCCAACTACAATCCAGATAAGATCTACAGGTTCGTCCTTGATGAGAGGAACATCTCCCGTGTCGAATACTACTTCGCTGACTTCCTCTCTACTCTCGAATATCCTGAGGATCAGTGGAAGATCCGTGTCTATCAGCTCCCGTATGGATTCATTCCGCCAAGGCTCCTTGGTGAAGGCAAGCTCAAGATTGCTCCCAACAGCTACTTCGTCGGTACTGCTAACCAAGATGAATCTACCTTCGCTATTGCGGATAAGGTCTACGACCGTTCTGTCACGATGGACTTCAATGATCGTAATGAGCCCTTTGTCGTTGAGGAGGATGCTAAGAGCATCCACCTCACCAACACGCAGCTCACCACTCTCTTAGAAGAAGCCAAGAAGAATCAGGATAACCAGCTTACTAAAGCCGATAGGAAGAAGTTCGATACCATTGCTAACTACATCGCTGATAACTTCTCGGTCGCTTATGGTAACCGTATCTTGAACCAGATTGAGAACTTCGTTCCTGCCTTTGTCGGTTGCGGAGGTAAGAAAGAGGATGCTCTCGATTATATCTTATCGGAGAAGATCGTCCGTAAGCTTCAGGGCCGGTTCGAAGATTATGTCCGTCCGTGTCTTGAGGAAGTCGATAAGATGCTGACCTCCTTATATGGTGCCAAGGAGTTCCCTCGCACCCGTAAGAGGATTAAGGAAAGGATCAAGAAGCTTTAATTCCTATGATCAATAAGCCAAAAGCCGCTGTTTTGAAACCATCGAATCTGTCTTTGCAGAAAGAGTCCTTCTTAGAGGACCAGCGGCTTTTGGATTCTTATAGGACTCTTTTCCGTGTTGTTCAGTCAATCCTTAGTCATCCTTTCTCTCTTTTAAAGAGAAATGATGCCATCTTCCGCGCCGATCAGGTTGCGAATAGGACCGTTGAGGATGTTCGTCTTACCTGTGCGGATACG
Organism: uncultured Mollicutes bacterium; assembly: GCA_900549915.1. GTDB lineage: Bacteria > Bacillota_I > Bacilli_A > RFN20 > CAG-288 > Enterosoma. Next base: position 10,543 of record URQF01000008.1, read on the forward strand.
TCTCTTTGGAAGAGGAAGAATGGTCTTCCTTCTCCGGAGTATGTCCATGCAGTGGACTATGACATTAAGTACAACAACAACGAGAACTTCTTCCTTCTTTATCTTCTCAATGATATTAGTAAGGAACTCAAAGAAAGGTCTTTGTTCTATTCTTCTTTATTGGTGACTGCTTTCTCTAGTGAAGCGGATGCTTTTAAGGAAGTGAATCCGTCTAGGGAGAAAATCAGGTATCTGAATATCCGTTTAGGTAAGATTTTAGATACTTCGTTCTTTGTCGGACTGAAGAAGAAGAGGCCGAAAGGATTCACACCGATTAAGACCAATGTCTTAAGGAATCATCCCGAGTACTTATACTGCTTCCGGTTCTATCAGAACCGCTTAGCAGAGAGAAAGAATGCAGTCAGGGAAAAGAAAGCCTATCAGGTCTATTCCTCTCTGCTTCCACAGGTTCTTTCTTATCGTGGTTTTGAACCAGTCAGCAACAATAAGGAAAAGAGTGTGTATCTTTATGCTCCTTATTATCAGGTGACTTGTTATCCAAGAAAAGACCTGAATGGTTTTGTCTTTGATTTTGACAATCTTTTGGATCATCGCATCTCTTCCAAGCATCTTCTTTATATCCGGAAGGATATCCGTTTCAATGGACTATTGACGCAAGAGAACAAGGAAAGGTGGAAGGACTTTGATACCATTGAAGCCTTGTCTTTGTTCCATCAGGTCTCTTTTGGACCAGAGATCCATCATAAGGAAACAAAGAAGCTGGATGAGACTTGGCTGAGGCAGGATTATTTCAACGATATTCTGCGTGTCAGGACCGGAGAGAGAAAAATCTACGGAAAGTATTGTCCTAGCTGTAAGTCGAATCATGTCCATGAGGTGGATAAAGATATCTATGTCTGCCCGGATTGTACGAGCAAATATGCATTCTTTGATGTTGATGATGTAACTCATATTCAGTTCAGGCGTTTGAGGAGAAAAGATTCATGAGCGATAAGAAACAGGTCAGGGTCTCCATCGAGCATGTCGATAAGAGCTATGGCAAGAAGCAGGTTTTAAAGGATCTGAATCTAGAAGCCTATGCTGGAGAGGTGTTTGGCTATATCGGTAAGAATGGTATTGGTAAATCCACTACGATTGACTGCAGGATCGGTGCTAAGCCGTTTGATAAAGGCACGATTCTTTTGAATGGATATGATGTTAAAAAGGAACCCTTGGAAGCCAAGGCTTCCTTTGGATATGTTGCCAGTGAACCAAACTGCTATGGTGTCAGGACGGGTTGGGAGTATCTGGATTTCATTGCTTCTATTTATAAAGTCGATGAGAATGACTTCCAGAAGAACGTCAACTATCTTGCAAAGCGACTTGCTTTGACGAATGATGACCTTAAGAAAAAGACAGAAGGTTATTCTCATGGTAGGAAGCAGAAGCTTTGTCTGATTGCTTCTCTGCTTCATAAACCGGATATCTGGATCCTCGATGAACCAACGGTCGGTCTTGATATCATGGGTGTCGAAGCTTTAACCGCTAGGAGGAAGGAATACGCAAAAGCAGGACGTCTTGTATTCCTGACTTCTCATAATATTGATTTGGTCTCTTCTCTTTGTGACCGTGTCGGTATTGTCAATAACGGGCATGTGGAGCATAGGCTCGACTTCAATGCGGATCCGGACTACCGGATCCAGCTGAAGAATATCTTCTTCACGACGTATCAAAGGAAGGAGGAAAGAGATGCTTAGCCTTCTGGCTAAGGATTTCCGCCTCCTCTTTTCCTCTTCCGAGAGCGGAAAGAAGAAAGTCATTACAGCAATCACTTCGCTTCTCTTCCTTGCCCTGTTTAGGACAGTGGAAGTCTTTCTGTTTGTCGGAGTTCTTCAGAAACTGAAGTCTTATCCGGATGTTCCTTTTGCTTATAGGACTCTCTTCCTCTTTGTGCTTTCGTTAGCTAGGATTGTATCCTTGTTAAGGAAGTGCGAGAAGCTCTTCTACCGCGGTGAGGACTTAACCCAGCTTTCAACGCTGCCTGTAAGAGTCTCGACAAGGTTCTTCTCGAAGCTGATTACGGTCTTCTTATACCAGTGGTTAAGGGAGACATTATTGATCTATCCTCTGTTTATTGCTTACGGAGTCAGGTTCCATAGGCCGGTCTTCTTCTACTTCCTTGCCTTCCTTTATCCTGTATTCTGCTTCTTCTTTGAGGCGGGTGTCGCAAGGATCCTGCTTCCTGTTTATCACATTATCATTTCCTATCTTCATGACCGTCCTTTGTTATTCCTTGGCTGTGGTCTTATCATCAGGGGTGTATTTGCATTCCTTTATGGTAAGGTACTGAATATCTTCGTTCAGCTTGTCTCGGATCAGGATCTGACCTTATTGTTTACCACCGAGAACAGGCAGAAGAGGATTCATAGGCAGAAGTATCTCTTTATTACGAATATTGTCTTGAAGTTCATTGTGAAGAACTCGGGTCTTCATTTCTTCTTATGGTTTGCCTTTGGCCTTGGTACTTTCTTCCTTGGTTTGATTGTAACGATTCCTTCCTATCAGGCAGTTCTCCACAAAGGAGAGAAGGACTACACCAGGAAGAAGAAAGACAAGAAGCAGAAGCTATCTTCTCCTCTTCTTGCCTTAGCCAAGAAGGAAAGGCAGCTTCTCTTCTCGGATAGCGAGAACCTGTATTCCTTTACTGGATTATTATTGGTCGGACCTTATCTTGGCTATCTGATCGTCTTTGCTTTAAATACCATCTTCTCCAAAGGTATTCTAGGATACTATCTTGCTCTGTTCCCGAATGTCAGTGAGAGCATTGCTTATTTTGTTTTTGTCTTCTTAAGCAGGGTCAGGCTCAGTGGTGCCAATGACTACTTAAGCCGTGAAAAAGGTGGAATCATTTTAAGGAAGACAAGGCCTGTTTCGATTTCAAAACAGCTCTGGAGGAAGATCCTAATTCCCTTCTCTGCTCTTTCTTTATCCTTGCTGGCTAGGTGTCTTACAAGGATCTTTACGAAGAGCAGGAGTGCATTCTATGCGCTCTCTGGTCTTTTCTCTTCTCTCCTTCTCTGCTTTTCCTACTCTCTTCTTTCTAGGAGGGGTGAAAGGAAGAAGGGTGGCAGCAAGGGAGGTCTTTTCTCCTATCTTGCTCCCTTTGCCCTTCTTGGTCTGTCTTTGTTCCTGAACTACAATAAGGTTCCTTTCTATGCCTGCTTTATCATCCTTGTTCTTCTTTCTCTTCTCTGTACCGGTCTGATCTTCTTCCTCTTCAAGAAAAAGAAGAACCAAAGGTTCCTTGCTAGGGAGGTGAACGCATGAAAAAGAGTAATCTAGCTATTCTCTTATTAGCACCTTTTGTCATTGCCTTCTTAGGCATCGTCTCTGTTTCCGCTGCCTTCTCTACCATCGATAAGGATATCGATGGTATCAACTGGGACTACAACGACAGGGAAGCCTTTAAGATCTCTTCCACTGGTTACTTCTTGAAAGCAACACCAGTTTATGAATCGGGGAATGGAAACCTCGCTTACGGAAACGATCTCGTCTGGGAGAGGGACGAAGAAGGAAGCAAGTATGCTTCCTTAGAGAAGAAAGAAAACAGTTATTACCTCTATGCCCAAAAGGAAGGCACCTTCTCTCTGACCTGCAGGAACCGGAAAGGAAACGTCCACCGGACAAGGCAGGCGGTCTGCTATGATAAGGCTGCTATCCTCTTCTTACCGGAAATCCCGACTTCTCAGAATAACCTGGATTCGACGACCTACTATGGACAATATGATTTCGATGCGGATCTGAATAAGAAACCAGCTTCCTTTATCTATAAGACCCAGGTTATTCCAAGCAACCTTTCCTCTACGCTTCGTATCTCTTCTAAGAGCGATAACATCGATTATGATGTCTCGAGCGGAAAAGTCATGGTCAAGGATAAGGGTGAGGCTTATCTTACAAGGTCCTGCGGATACTCTTCGGAGGACAGCAAGGAAAGTACATTAAGCTTTGATATTGTCTCTGGTGGTGTGAATGTCTACGACTATAAGCAGTTAAGGGCGTGCACGAACGATAGTCAAGAAGGAGAACCGGTGGTTCTCCGGAAGAACTTCGAATCCTTGAAGAACACCTATCAGATCGATAATAAGAACGTCGTCTACAAGGACAATAAGCCGGTGCTGAAGAGTGAGAATACAACTCTCTTTGGATACTATGACAAAGAGAAAGGAATCTCCTTTAATCCTTATATCTTCACTCGGGATGACTCCCATGAGTTCGTGGATAAGTGGAACGAGAACTGCAAGAGCAATACTTCTCTCAAAGAGAGGGATACCAATCTTGTTGCTGCCGTCCATGTCCAGAAGAACTTCTACGGAAACGGATACAAGAGGAACTTCCACGACCTTATCTATCCTTCTAAGAGCAAGACCGTTACTGTCAATGGCGTCAACAGGGAAATCCCTGCCCTTGGACAGAATGACCTCTATAAGGGACCGAGCTACTCTTATGCACTCGGTGATCCGAAGAACAGGGCCTTAATTGCAGTCTACGGACAGGACAATGTCGGAAGGTACGTCAACAAAGACAATGTCACCATCGATGATGTCGACATCAAGAATTGTGATACTCCTTCTTCTCTCTCCTTCCTGAAGACCTGTGGAAGTGTTATGGATATCGAAGGGGATAACGTTTCTCTTCTTTATTCCCGTCTCTCCTGCGGAAAGAATGTTCTCCGTGTGTTCCAGAGCAGGAACACCTTGGTTCAGAACTGTCTGTTATCGAACGCTAGGAACTTCTTGATTGATACGGGTACCAATGACTATGTCAAACTCGATGGAAGCAAGACAAATAGCTTCCTTGGAGTCGATGGAACAAAAACGACTAGGGCCTTAGACGATTATCTCACCGGTCCTGGAGATGACTTAAGGGGTTCTGCTTACTTCTCCGGAAGCGGAGATAGTGCTTCTTTAAAGAAAGCACTCGACTCCCTCTGGCAAGGAAGGAGACAGACTTCTGAGGTTGAGAACAAATACAAGGGAACAAGGACAATCGATAACTGCTACTTCTATCGTTCTGGTATTGCATCCATTGGTGTTGAGAGCGTGTTCGAAGGCCCCTTCAGGTACAATAACACCCCAAGTGTTGTCAGGTCGTTCAGGAATCTGTTCTCTTCCAGGCAAGTGCCTGGTGCTTCCTCTTCCAGCAGGATACCTTATATTCCAAACGGAAGGTTCGGTATCTCTTATCCGGTCAGCATCAAGGTCAAAGGAAAGACCCGCTTCTACGATTACAAGGAAGTGAGTCAGATGGATATCACCGGACTGATCGAAGAGAACTTCTCCTCTTTAATCTCATCTCTTCCAGAGCAGCTCCGTGAAAAGATCTATCAGATCTTCGGAAGGAGCTCAACCGGCGATAAAAACATCGAGATCTCGATTGATGACTTCTTCCCGATTAAGCCTGCGATTGAGCAGCTTGCCTCTAAGAAAGGCTGCTACTACAGTGGTAAGCTTCCGGGAAGCGAAGAAGAGAAGAAATACAGGAACTTACCTGTCGCTTATTACGGAGGAGGTGTGAACCTCTCGAGCGTAGATAGGAGCGAGAGGGATGGCGTTGAGCACTATGAGAGTTCCGTTCCGTTAGACCTGATTGAGTACTATATCAACCATGGTTCCGGAGTCCGTGGAAGGCTCTATAAGATCGTATCCTTCTTTACCGGATTCGAGCCGTTCCACTTCACAAGGCAGAAAGCAGATGGAGAGTGGTTTGGACAAGCTCCAAACGTCTCTGAGCTTAAGAAATAAAAGGAGCAGACAAATATGAAGAAATCATTGAGATTGTTCTTAGCCGGTGCATCCAGGTTAAGGCCGCTGACAGGATGTTCGTTCCTTCGCGGAAACAAAGTCAATCAGATCCAAGATGTCACGGCACGGACATTGGATGATGGTAACACCTTAGTCACCATCACTTTCACAGGATCGAATAAGGATCCTCTTACTTTCATTCTTCCTTGCGGAAACAAGGGTGCTGACGGAAACGGAATCAGCAAGATTGAACCAGTTGTCGCCGAGAATGGAGATGTCACTGTCACCATTACCTTTACGGAACAGAACGTAAAGCCGGTGACTTTCACAGTGAAAGCTGGACGCAGCATTACCGGCTATGAGACAAAGAAAGACGAAGAAACCGGTGATATTCTTCTGACTTTCACTTATTCCGATGGCACGAAGAGTGAGCCGGTCCGGATTCCAAAAAGTGATAAGGGTGATACTGGAAGAGGCATTAAGGACTGGAAGTGCGAAAAGACAGAGATTGGCGGACAGAAGGTTACCATTACCTTCAGTGATGATACCACTCAGGAATTCATCTTAGATCCTGGAAATGGTATCTCTAGTATTACCTCCAGCATCAACGAAGACGGAGAATGGGAACTTCAGATTTATTATACCAACGGAAATTCGGATACTCTTTCCTTTGCAGCTCCAAATACCTGGCTGAGCGGCAATGGAGCTCCGAATGCGGAAGCTGGTATTCCGGGTGACTTCTATTTCGATATTGAGAATCTTGTCAGGTATCAGAAGAAGGCATCGGGATGGTCTGTCCTTGTCGACTTTAATGATTCTCTGACTAGGAAGTACAATGTCGAGTTCAAGACCAATGGCGGTCAGTTTGCATCTTCTACCTTCACGGGTTCTACTACCATTGAGCGCGGCCACTGCTTCTATGCCGATGGCAGGCAGGTTCCGCTTGTTGTCCGTCAAGGTTTTATCTTCGATGGCTGGTATACGACAAAGAATCCAGATCCTACTATCCATGGCCGGTTCACGGATCTGACGAATGTCTACTCCGATAGGACACTCTACGCGAACTGGATTCAGGATACGGCATCCAATTAAGAAACAAAAACCAGGCTGCAGGCCTGGCTTTTTGTTTGCCAGCAAGAGAAAAGACTGCCTTAAGAGCAGCCTTTAGTCTCTGATTTGGAGCTTATGAATCAGTCTTGATTTTAGAGTATGGTGATGCTCTGTCTATCTAAGTAGGCGTCTTCTAAGAAGGGCATGCAGGCAAGGAATAGAAAGAACAGACTGGTTCCTTCCATTAGGAAGAGGGCACGGGGCTCGGAGAAGGAATAGATGCTAAGTCCGATGGCTCCTAAGATGTAGATGATGGTGGATTGTTTCTTGTCTTTGAATAATCTCTTCAGGAGATAGTAGGCAACAAGCAGGTAAGCGGCAACAAGTAGAATCCTACCTAAGATACCAAACACTAAGAGGATATCGACATAGCTGTCATGGCTGGTTGGGTAGGTATAACCATGGATTTTATAGGAATACTGGGTGAAGATAGCAAGGAAAGGATAACGTCCAAAACCGAAGATGAGGTAGAAAGGAGATTGTTTTAGCCTTGTCCTTGCTGTTGCTGTAATGGCATAGCGTGCGTACCTAGTACTCCTGGCTGTGAACCTGCGATAGATGTATTTGAGAAGGGATGGGGTGAGTAAGCAAGCGAATACGACAAGGAGGACGGCAAATACCAATAGGCAGAGGAAGAAGATGGACCACCCTCGCTTGGAATGGAAGTTGAAGATTGGGTAGCAGATGGTGAAGCAAAGAGACAGAGTCAGCCTTAATAGGGAAGGTGTCTTTGAGATGCTTAGGATAGCAAAGGCGATGTAGAGGACAGCTAGAAGTAAAGAGAAGACGTTTTCTCTTCGCCTGAAGTCTGCAATTGCGAAGGAATATCCGATAAAGAGGAAGAATCCGAAGACATTTCGATTTGTTGTGTAGCTTGTAATGTTTCGCCTGCAGGAATCTTTTTTGTGTAAGAGTCTTTTTAGGTTTCCGATTATCTCTGTTCTTTGCTTAATCCTTGCATAAGCAATCCTTGAGAATACTAGGATATGCCTAGCTATCGATAAGCATTGGAAGCAGAAGATATTTTCTTTTGTCAATGGCTTGATGAAGTGGAAGAAAGCACAGATGTAGGTATAGAAGAAGAACTGGTTTGCTACGCTTGTGAATCGAAGAAGACGGCTTGTCCCTGAAATGTTGACGATGTATTTCGTATCCTCCCTGTCTTGGAAGACAAAGGTCTGGTTTCCAACGGGACCGCCAAGATAGGCGATGAGCCTTATAGCAACGAAGACAATATAGAGGGATAGAATCAGTTTGTTTGGTTTGATCTCTTTCCGCATCCGGTAGAAGAGAAGAACCAGAAGAGCTATAAAGATAATATAAATCGGAAGGAGATATCGAGTCTGTGTTGGAAGGCCGGGATAGTAAATCCATTCTCCAAACTTTTCGGTTGGATAACCATAGCCTTCTAGTGGTGTCTTCGTGAATCTGCCGATCGTGAAGATGGGCGATATTATCGTGAGAAGGAGGAACAGGAAGAAGTTAAGAAGGTATCGTCTGTCGACGAGCCCCTTTTCGGATTTTGTTGTTCCGTCAGATAGTTTTTCAAACATATGCTGAATTATATCACCAGTATGGTAAAAAAGCAAAATCAGGGGTGTGATTCTGATTTTGCTTTTTCGTTCTACGGATTGGCTTTTTTGCTTCTCTGCTTTTCGATAAGGTATTTGACAAGCTTCATGATGAATGGAATCAGGAAGAAGAGGAGCGTAATAGAGACGGAGGAGAACAGGAATCCAATGTAGTCGATCCTGACATCGGAGAAGGCTCCGCATCGTCCAGGAACCAAGAGCTGGATCAGTTCTGTTAAGCCTGCTAAGGCAAAGCCTTGGGCAAAGTTGATCGGAACAAGATAGAGGTGCTGCTTCCTTCTCTTTGCTAAGAACAGATAGAAGAGAGTCGAACAGATACCAGTGAGTAAAAAGGCTCCAAAGTGTCCGAGCCCTTTTCGTAATTTAGCTAAGAAGCTCTTCCTGTTGTTGATGATACCTTTTTTGTCTATCACGATGTCGATGGAATAGGACCTATGGATGGTATTACTATCATCCACTGTAGCTGTTATCTTGCACTCTCCGACTTTCAGAGGGGTGATGTTACCATCGTTTCCAATCTGAAGAATCTCACGATTGCTGGATTGATAGGTGACGGTTTTATAAGTGCTGTTTTTTGAGAAATTGGTAGTAATCTTAGCCGAAGTTCCGTTCTGGATATGATAGACATTCTTTTCCTTATCGTAGCTTAGATAGGTTTGCTTCAAAGTGAATGGTTTTTCTGCAAAGGCGGACTTGTTGACAACATAGAGATCCAGTGTGATTTTGTTTTTAGAACACATGTCTTCAAAGACAATAGTGGATGTACCGATGTTTTTCCTAGTGATGACTCCGTCTTTGACAGTGACAGCTTCTGAATTCGAATTCTGAATCCGGATATTCTCTTTCGTATAGTTCTCAGGAGACTTAATGAGCTGATAGGTGATTTTCTCTCCTTTTGTAAACTCAAGGGATATTGTTCCTGTTTCATCCGTATGCTGATCTAAGCTGATTTCTTTTGTGGAGGTTTTTTTGAACCTCTTGATAGACCTCTTTTCAATATAGCGGTGACAGATGGATAAATGCAGAATCCTGCTGTTACCAGTAAAAAAATGATCCTGATAGAGAGGAGTTACTAGGACTTTCCTATCTCCTTCATCCCTGCCATGAATGGAAAAGCCTTTGGAAGTCCTATTTGTCAAAGAATAGAGCTTATCCTTATCCGTTTCAAAGGTGAAGCGATAGGTTTCTAAGCTATCCATATCTGGGTTGATTTTGATGTCCAAAGTATCGGATACCGATACTTCGGCTGTCTCATCAAAGGAAGGATAAGATATTCCGTTGAACGTATTATCCGTAGCTCTGGACGCGATAGGATTGGAAATACTAGCCTGCCTGTTCCTCTTATTAATGAGATAATAAGTGACATACTTGGAAAGAGAAGAGTCCTTATGTGTGATCTTAAATGTCACTTGGAGAGGCACTTTAGCATTAGAAACAAAGGTGCCATTGGAAAGAGACAGATTTTCTGTCTGTTCTTCTGGATAGACAGAATCAATCGCATAATTCAGTGTCTTGCTGACACCAGAGGTGATTTCCTTTCCATCCTTGTTATAAAACTTATCGATTGTGATCTTTGAAGATAAGGGATAGGACTTGCTGTTATAAAGGACAAGTTCTTCGTTATTGGCTTCACTCAGTGTGTTCTTCAACGTGAAGCGATAAACACCTTCTGGTTCTGGTGGAACAATGACCTTAACGGAAATCGACTTTGTAACAGCGGGAGAGGCATGCTTTTCTTTTTCTTCTTTGGTGTCATAGAACTTCCTTGTCAGAGTAGAAGTTCCTTCTTTCCTAGCTGTTACCTTTCCATTCGAATCAACATTTGCTACTTCCGGAACAGAACTCTCAAATAGGATATGATCGTTCTTATTTCCCCTAGCTGCCGATGCATTCCGTGGACTTGCATTCTGATAAGTCAGATTCCTGGATTCTCCGACATTCCTTGTCGGAGAAGAGGAATGTCCAAGATAAATATTGCCGATGGAATTCAGCGGGACTGTATTAATTGTGATAATACGGCTATCCGATAATTCCGGATACTTTAAAGAGGTGACTTTCAGTGTTGCTGTTCCATTCTTTAATCCTCTGACGGTAGAAGAAGAGACGGATGCAATCGTAGAATCTGAAATTTCTAACTTATAGGTCTTATAGGTTGCATTACTTGGCTCAAACGATATCTGATAAGGACCGGATGAGCGTACATTGATACTCTCTCCAACAGACTGAACATATTCTGTCTTGGAGATAACAATTTTAGTTAGAGGAATAACATTGGTTTTGCTCTCATGGGCTTTTACTTTCAGCTTGTTTTCAAATCCTTGCTTGGATTTGATAGTGATAGTAATTGGATCTATGACTACCGAGTTTGTACGGATAGTTCCGTTATTGAGAGTGATAGAATCATCAAGGCAGTCGCTTACATAGGAGAGTGTTTTGATTGTCGTATTGCTTGGAGTAAAGGTTGTCTTGATGGTGTAAGTCTTGTTGCATTCTAAATCATAGACTCCATCGCTTCCTTCTTGTACTTTGTTGATGACAGACTCTATTTTTGTTTCATCGATGTTATGAACCGTAAGAGATAAAGTGTCTTTGACAGACGGGAAGGACGTGGAATAGCAGGTGATGATACCAGTTCCTTCTTTCTTAGCTGTGACAAGTCCTTTCGAATCAACAGAAAGAATATCAGGTTGACTGCTTTCATAGGTAAGGGACTCAAAGGAAGAGTTCTCTGGAAGAATCTTGGCAGATAGTGGAAGAGTATCGCCGACATAGAGGTCCGTCTTTTCCTTATTGCTTATGGCAACACCAGTTGGTTCGATAATGACGGTCTGATCGGTCGCGTTTCCATTGATGATGCCGGCGATACCTCCACCGACTGCATCGGAATGATTCCCGGATATCGTTCCTGGAAGGCAGGCTTCGACTGTAACAAAAAGCATACAGCATACATAGGCCATGAAGGTCAGGATTAAGAAGATTCTTCTTTTTGGACTGTATGATTTAAACATTCTGTATGACTCTTTTTATATTCTCGTTTATTTTATAGGATAAAAGCATGTATGAGCTAAAAAACTTTAAAAAATGAAGTGTACCCCAAATCTTGGACCAGATAGATGAAGGCTTCCTGTGAATGCCGGCATTCACAGGAAGCGCGGATTTCCAGGAGGATGCACATGGCAATACTGTCGAAGAAGGAGAAGCTGATGCTTGTACGGAGGTACATCGGAGGACAGTACGTTCCCGCTCCCGAGGCCTTCCGGTCGAGAACGTCGTTCAAGGCCTCCCTGCTGAACTGGGTGAAGAGATACCGTCTCTGCGGGAGAAGGGAAGGTGAAGGGAGCCCTGTTCCACAGCGACCAGGGCTGGCAGTACCAGAGGAAGGAGTTCGGGGACATCCTGAAGGGATACGGCAGGATCCAGACGATGTCGCGGAAGGGGAACTGCCACGACAACTCGGTAATGGAGAACTTCTTCGGGCGGCTGAAGGCCGAGATGTTCTACGGACAGGAAGACAGATACGGGGACTATGGCAGCCTTAAGAAGGCAATCGTGGAGTACATCAACTGGTACAACTCAAGTCGGCTGAAAGAGTACCTCCATTGGAAATCGCCTCAGGAGGCTCTTTCCAATTCCGGTACTCTTTGATAACATATCGTTACTCGGTTCAAGTTTCGGGGTACAGAACATTTCAACCAATCATTCACCTGGAAAGGTTCGGAAGGAAGACGGTTTTTCTGTTTTGGAAAAATATAGGAAGATCTATTTCTTTTCCTCGTTATCCTTGGCAGACTTTTCTTTTTCCTTATTTCCGTTCGTGGCATCGGTCAGGAGGGCTCATGAATACCTCAGGGCACAGAGAACGATGACAATAGGAAAGCCCGGAAGGACAAATTCATTCTTATTTCGATTTACAAATCAGTTTTTTCATCAATCTTAATTTTATGGTAAGTTAGTCGGCCAAACTTTGTATCGATTAGTTTATTCTCTTCCTTCAGTTTTTTCAGAATATACATCAGAGTTCGCTTGCTGATTGAGGATTCTTTCCTGATTTCCTCATTTCTGATTCCGAAAGGGGAAAGGATGGTACTTTCGGAAAGGAGGAAGAAAACTTTCTTTTCTGATTTTGAAAAATCAGGCGGATACGAGATGAAATCGATTTTTTCTTTGCTTTCCTTTAATACTTGTATTTCTGATTCTATTCCATTGCTTAGAATCGTAAGCCTCTTGTTCACATATTCATTTAACAATCCGAATTCTAATCTCTCCTCTCCTGCTTTCAATGCAGAGTAATACTTACTCTTTTCCTTATGAATGCACGAAGATATTAAAAAGGCAAAGACAGAGTTTGTCTCTTGGAGTAATAAGGCGGAGAAAATGTAACGGCCTAATCTACCGTTACCATCATAAAAAGGGTGGATAGTTTCAAAAAGAAAATGGGAAAGTATTGCTTTTAAGTAGATGTCATAATTTTGATGAATCAGTCTGATGAATGAGGATAACCCGTTCAGTATTCTCTCTTCTGGATAGAATCCAGTATGAATGGATTCTAATCCGTTTGATACATAAACAGGATCTTTTCTAAAGTATTGTCCGTTAGGAATGTCTTTTTTGTTTATACCAGGAACAATCAGCTCATCGTAGAGGGAACGGATGTCGGAAAAAGAATTGAGTTCTATTTTCTTGTTTTGCAGCATATTTTGATAGGCTTTTACGATAAAAAACAGTTCTTTGTCCTTGCTTTTATTTGCCGTCTCTAAAATAGCGAAGACATCACGGCTAGTCGAATGGATCTCTTCGATGGCATTCGTCGATAGAATATCATGGATTAGAAAGGATTTTAGCAGTTGGCCTTTTCCTAATTTGGAAAAGAAAGAAAAGAGAGAATCCAGCTCCCACTGTTTTTGGTGGAGAAGAACAATCTTTTTATTGATTTCTTCCTCAGGATAATAGAAAAAATAGTTCTTCTCATCCTGATAGAGAACAATGGATAATGGATTGTTCTTCAGACTGGATAAATAGGATGTGAACTCTTCCTTTGACAACTGATAATACCTTTTCTTCAAATTCATTGTTGCACCTCAATTATTATTTTAATGAATTGAGGTGCAAAAAACACTAATAATTGCACCTGAAACAACGTTTAACATAGACATAACTCTATATTATGTACAAATATTGACTTCCACTAAATTCATTGCTTTATTCTTCGGCAACAAAAAACCGGAAGGGATGACCTCGCCTTCCGGTTCATTTCTATTTTCCTTTGGACTGGAGATATCCGCTGATTTCCGAGACGTTCTCGAATTGGTGGAGTCCGTCCTTTTCTTCGATTAGGAGGGTAGGAGCCATCTGGATATGATGTTCCTTGGCAAACTGCTGACCGCCCTGATCGGCAACGATGACGTCATAGTCGATTCCGGCTTGGCTAAGAAGCCGTTTTGCCACTTTGCAGTTTGGACAGGTGGAAGTGGTGACAAGGATAGGCTTGGCTCTTTCCTTGTATGATGGGCATGCCACTGCTCTAGGGTGAAAGTCACAATAGGCGTAGTTGTCGACGAACTAGATAGCGACTCACAAAGCGTAGACCGGTGACGGAGCGTGAAAAGAAGTGATAGCGAAATCGTAGCCCTACGGATAGAAATGTGATACCAAGGCGCTCTGGACGGGTGAGTTGGCAAGGAACAACAAAGCCCAAAAGACAACCGTAGTTCCAGGGCGTAAATCACAAGGGCAGACGAGGAAAGAGCATTGACTTATCCCATGAGACCTCACACAGGGCAACATCTAGAAAATCGAAGTGCGAGGAGTCAGCAGAGGTCATAGTACCTGGAATGAAGAGTACCCCAAATCTTGGACCAGTCTGGATTTAACAATGAAAATCAATCCTGGGTTGAAAAAGTGATAGACAGAGCAAAGTTTTTAAAGCCCGGGTTTAAAAACTTTAATTTTTTATAATAATAGTGTATAATAAATGCCAGGAGACTCATCATGATTTATAGACCAGATTATATTAAAGCTGTAAAGCCTTTTATCAATCAACCGATTGTTAAGATTCTTTCTGGGGTCCGTCGATGTGGTAAATCGACTATCTTTGGTAGGATTCATGATGAACTATTGATATTTGCTTCGTCTTTCATCTTCACGTAGTCTTGCTTATTAAACTGCAATTTTTTACCCGTTATCGGGTCCACCGCGTTTACGATAATATGGCTATGCACCGTTTGTGTGTCCGTGTGGGTAGCAATTACGCATTCGCAATTTTTGAAAAACTCTTCCGCAACTTCTTCCGCATACGCGTGGGCTTTTTCGGACGTTACGTTATCTTTTCTCGCGCAGGAAAGTTTAAAATGATAATACTTCCGCTCGTCGTATTTCTCGCCTTTACCGAACCGCGCCGACGTTTCTTCGAACTGTTTTGCGTAATCTTCGTCGTCGAATAAATTTTTCACCGACACGATCGCCGCCTTCTTCAGATCGGTTATGTATCTTATCCCGTTTTTCGGTCTTGCCTTGCTCGCGCTGCATTTGAAAAGAGGCATCACGCACCGCCTGCGGCAACTGAAATTTTACGGTATAATTCCTTCAGGTCGGCGATACAACTTTTTATTTCGCGCTCTGTATTTAACCCGTAATAATTGTTCCTCACAGCCTGATTCAGATTGTTTCCATGCCGCTTCAATTCCGCGAGTATCTCGCCGCCGCGTTCTATCACGATAACGGGTTTGTTTATGATAGTCCGAATGATGAATTCGCGCATAGTAAGCCCGCTTGCGGATATTGCTTTGTCGATTA
>URQF01000009.1 GCA_900549915.1 uncultured Mollicutes bacterium
TATCGCCTGCCTTTTTCAGGCAGGTGCCTTTGGGCCGAAACCTGCGGATGAATTCCGGGTATGCTGTTTTTCTCACGCGTATAGTTTACAGCATACAATACAATATCTTCAAGAAAAAAGGAAATGCCCTAATCAACATCATTTCCCCTTTCTTGCGATTGCCCTAAGAAAAAATCAGAAATTCCGGAACCGGTTTCCGCAGTATTTGCAGTACTCGGCATCCTTGTCATTAATGCCTTTGCATTTCGGACAAATCTTGGTCTGATTTCCTTTCGGAAGCGGCTTTTTCGCAATCCGATACAGGCATTGGACAATGATCAAAGAAAAAATAGAAAGAATCAATAAGCAGATACAGAGAACCGAAGAGCTGTTCAAATCGGATGCGTTTTTCCTCGAAAAGATAAGACCGACCACACTCCCGATAAACCTAGCAAAACAAGAATAGACTAATACACGATATAAAACACGATTCATGGAACAAACACCCCCAGAAAGAAAGAAAAAGAGGGAGGCTACTAGCCTCCCCCTCGTATTTTTGAAACAGATTAAGCAGCTAAAGCAGAAGTGATGAGAGTATCGTAAGTAGACTTTGCGGTTCCGATATCTTTCAGGGAGAAGTCAAGCCTAGATCCCCGATAATATTTGCCATCAGTATACCTAGCATCGAGCTGGATATTGAAAGCAGTAACAGAACCATCAGATGCAGTCTCTGTATTGATAAGAGTGAAGTAAGTCAGATCGTTACGTTCCAAATACTGTTCAAGCTGAGCACCAGTGATTCCGAAGAAGAAGAGACCAAAAGCATCATAGCAGTTCGAAGTAGACCTGTAATTGTTGTAATACGGAGTGCTATCGCCGCCCCAGAACGGAGCAGCTTCATCGGATAACCTGTAGAGAGCACCAGAGGCATCAAGAAGGGCTCCAAATCCACCATCAACGAAGTAACCGCTTGGAGCAAACTCGGTCCTAGCATTTAATTTAACATCCTGAGTAGCACCAGAAGAGGTCTGACCCTTTAAGACATCGCCGACTTCGACATGAGCGGCAACAGAACCTGCTTCAGCAACGTAGGAAAGTTCATGGACCTTGCCATCTTTAGCAATACCAAAACCGATGTTTCCGCGAGCGTCTTTGGTGGTTTTATCTGTTCCCCATGCAGCGCCGGTATCAGCCTGATACTGGGTCTTAGAAGCTTCCGGAACCTCTAAGAAGACATAGTTCTTAGTATAATGCCAATAACGATAGACAGTGCCATAGGCTTTCTTTCCATCTTTAGTGTAATCATACTGAATCGGCTCAGTGTAAGTATAGCTATCTGCGTTGAAAGCAGCCTTCCTTGCTTTCTTAGCAGCATTCCTTCCAGGATTCTGAACCTTGATGTCAGTAACAAGATAGTTCCTGATATCGGTATCAAGAACAGTGCTGCCGACATTGGAAATAGTTCCAACCATAGCCGGATAAGAAGCCTCTTTCGAAGAGCCTTCAGCAACGATACGGGTTAAACCAGCGCCCTGAACCGGAGTGATTGTAATCTTGATATCAGTGGCATCAATGACTTGGACAGAGGTATCAATCCAAGAAGCGGCATCGACATAGGTATAGACCTGTTTAGCCTGCCTATTAGAAATCATGCCAGAAGGATCGACCCTGTTCCAAAGCCTGCACTCAAGAATAGCAAGATAAGTGGATTCCTCCGTTTCGGAAGTTCCACCTTTGATTTCATAGAGGTTATCATCAGTCTTGGTAGACGGACCCCAAGCCGGATTGATCAAAGAGAAGGAATTGAACAGATAGCTGCCGAAAGCTTCAGAATCACCGGCAAAGTTGTCACCATCGAGGAAGCCCTGAGAAGAACTGACGGCAAGGATTGCAGAAGAACGGAAGTTTTCATCTGTTACAACCTTTTCATTTTCGGTATCAATGTGCCTGTTCTTATCGATATAGAAAGCCTGGTTTTCGCTGTTGACAGCAATACCATAACGGGCATAGTAATCAGCATCTTTATCATCAATAGCTTTAGAAGTCCAAAGATTTCCCTTCTTGCCATCCGTGACAGTAAGAGCCTTTTCAACACGTTTCGTGATGGTAGTCGTTACATTGTTCTTAAGGCTTTCATCTTCCGGAGCACCAGTGAAGGTGTAGTTCTTAGCAGAAGCTAAAGCAGTAAGAGCCTCTTTTAACGTCGGTTTAGCGGCAATGACAGTCAGAGCAAAAGTCTTGGAATTACCGGTTTCGACAGAAGTGACTTTCCTGTTGATAGTTCCAGGTTCAATACCAAGGAGCTTAACGTTAGAAACACTATTAGCATGGTCATCAACACCGCCACTGGTTAAAGAGACACCGGCAACATTCGGATTGTCGATTTCAACGTTGACAGTCTTGTTACGAAGAGCACTGGTAACATTGAAACGGAATGTAGCAGTCTGATTGACTTCAAAAGTCGTGTTGCCACGCCTAGTGATGGTGTCATCATTCGTATTGACAGTAGAAGTAGGTGTTTCTGTTGCAGGTTGATCCGAAACAGACGGAGTCGGAGTCGGAGTCGGCTTGTTGTTGCAACCAACAAGTCCAAGGGCAGTGAAAGCAACAATTGTCATTAATAAACTTTTCTTTTTCATATCTATAAACCCTCCCAAAAAGTTATATTACAGATTTTAAGCTTCTCTATTTTACCGAGAATTTTATTTTAATTAAGGATAGTGGAAGAACAGAAGAGGCTCTTCACCATCTCATGGTGAGAACCTCTTTTGCTAAAAATGCCGTATTTAAGGGAATATTTAGAATTTTTGATGTTTTATCCGCTTACTTCATTTAATTGCTGTAAGCGGTAACAGTCCTAATATTCGATTCCCTGTTTCTTCCGCAGTTCTTCTTTTTCTGCGTTTTTCTTATCGTCTTCGACAATCCTTTCTTTATACTTAGCGATTTCCTTAGAAGAAGCTAAGACAAAGTGTCCGGGAACAATCTCGACGAATTTCGGTTTTTCTTCCCGATAGTCGTGTTCCTTTGCCGGATTATAGACGATACGTTTCCGCTTCTTTTCGCTTAGCGGATCCGGTTTTGGAATTGCCGAGAGAAGAGCACGCGTATAGGGATGAAGCGGATGAGCGAAGAGCTCATCACTGCTTGCCATCTCGACCATCTCGCCGAAGTACCTGACAGCAATACGATCGCAGAAGTACTTAACAACCGATAAGTCGTGGGCAATGAACCTCAGGGTAAGACCGTGGTTCACTTTTAAGTCATTGAGAAGATTGATAATCTGAGCACGGATAGAGACATCCAATGCGGAGATTGGCTCATCGCAGATCCTGAATTCCGGGTTCCTGATGATAGCACGGGCGATGCCAATACGCTGACGCTGTCCTCCAGAGAACTCATTTGGATAACGAGAGCAGTAATCCGGAATCAAGCCGACTTCCTCTAAGACTTTGACCGCTTTCTCATGGTTTTCCTGACGATTGCGGTAGCCTTGAATCTTCAAGCCTTCCTGAATGATGTCTTCGACCGTCCTTCGAGGATCCAGAGAGTCAATCGGATCCTGGAAGATCCTTTGCCTCTTACTCCTCAGCTTCGGGTCAACATGACGGTTATCGTAACGGATTCTCTTGATTTTCTGAACCTGTTCCCGTTTGATTTCGGCAACATGTTCTTTGATCTTCTGGACTTCTTTTTCGTAGTTGTCCTTAACTGCGTTGTACTGAATCTGCTCTTCTAAGGTGTTGTTGTTCCTTTCGGAGAGCTCACTCTTCTCCTTCTGGCGGATTTCCTTGATCTTGGCATCGCCTTTGATCTTAGACCACTTGATTTCCTTCTGGTTCCACCGGTCACCAGCGGCAACACGATAGCCTTTGAAGTAAACAGATCCGCTCGTCGGCTGATAAAGACGGATGATGGAACGTCCCGTTGTGGTCTTACCGCATCCGGATTCACCGACTAAGCCGAAGCATTCGCCTTTCTTGATATCGAAGGAAACATCGTGGACAGCTTTCAGTTTCTTACCGCCTCCCCTAGGGAAGAACCTCTTCAGATGACGGACAGAGACGAGAATGTTCTGATTGACAAGCTCCTCTTTATAGGTAACCCCATGAACCTTCTTTTCCTTATTCGAGGAGATAAACTGCTGAATCGGATTATTTTTCGAGTTCTGATTCATTTTTCACACCTGCCTTAAGTAAGCTGGCTTTGATACGCTGAGAAACAATCTTCGGTTTCTCCACATGGGGAGCGCGTTTATCAAGAAGCCAAGTCGACGCATAATGAGTTTCGCTGATCTTGAAGTAGGGCGGTTCCTGAACAAAGTCGATAGCCATTGCATACTTGTTACGGGCTGCAAAGGCATCGCCTTTCGGAGGATTGAGCAGATACGGCGGAGTTCCAGGGATTGCTTCCAGTTGTTCATGGGAATCAATATCCGGAATAGAAGATAACAGAGCCCAAGTATATGGATGACGAGGATCATAGAAGATCTCGTTTGCCGTACCGACTTCCACAATCTTACCAGCATACCTGACAGCGACACGGTCTGCCCTATTGGCAACAACGCCTAAGTCGTGGCTGATGAAGATGATAGACCTGTGACGTTCTGCTTTCAGACGATTGATCAGTTCCAGAATCTGAGCCTGAATCGTGACATCCAGAGCGGTTGTCGGTTCATCGCAAATCAGGATTTCCGGATTTGCGGTAAGGGCAATAGCAATAACAATACGCTGACGCCTGCCACCGGAGAACTCAAACGGATACTGATTGAAACGGACTTCCGGCTGAGGAATACCGACTTCGGCCATGACCTTTAAAGCAATCTGTTTTGCTTCTTTTCGGGTCAGTCTGAACTTTTTCTTGTATTCTTCGTTCTCTTTTCCAATCTTGCTGGCGATTTCGTCATACCCAGCCTTATAGGAAACAAGTTTTTCCTTCAGAGAAGGACGGGATTTCTTATCCCTCTTCGTCCATTCAATGAAATCCTTCTTTGAATTTTCGAGATACTGTTTCTTCTCTTCTTTCAGAGGAGTTAGGTTCTTATTATGCTCTGCATCGGCTTCCGCTTTATAGGCTTGATTCGCTTCCTTAGCTTTCTTCTTTGCCTCATCCAAGGCAGCTTTCAAAGAAGGATATTCTGCCTTATAGGCTTCATTTGCTTCTTTTCTAGCTGGAGCAATCAAGCTAGCTAACTGTTTGTGAGCCGCTTTCTTCTCTGCTTTGACAGCAGCAATCTGCTTTGCTGTCTCATCCTTCAGAGAATTATACTCAGCAAGCTTATCCGCATAAGAAGCATCATCCTTCTTTAAGGAAGAAAGTTCGTTCTTCTTATCCCGAAGAGCATTCTCCAAAGTCGAAATCTTGTCATTAAAGGAAGAATCCGAAGCTAAGACCTTGTTCTTAGCTTCCCTGATCTTGTTCTTCCGTTTGACTTTGCAGTTCTTATAAGCGGCTTCCTCAACAGAAATCCTCTTATCAAAACGTTCTTTCCTATGATTCGAATTAACAAGCCTGGCTTCCGTAATCTGCTTGCCTACTTTCCTAATCGGATTCAAGGAAGAGAGAGGATCCTGGAAGATCCTTCCGATCTTATGGCCACGGATACGATGGAATTCGCTTTCCTCGACCTTCGTAAGATCTTCGCCTTCATACCTGACACTTCCGCTTTCAATGATAGCAGAGGCAGGAAGAATACCCATAATCGTCTTAGAAGTAACCGATTTACCAGAGCCGGATTCACCGACGATACAAAGAGTTTCCCCTTGATGCAAATCAAAGGAAACACCACGGACAGCATGTACTAAGCCTTCATCCGTCTTGAACGATACACGGAGATCCTGAACAGAAAGGATAACCGGAGACTGTTTCTTTTCGTTTTCCATGATTAATCCGTTCCTTTCAGTGATGGGTTGAAGGCATCACGCAAGCCGTTGCCAAAGAGGTTGAAGCAAATCATCAATAAGGAAATGATGACAGCAGGAACAATCCTTTGGTAAGGATAACTCTGCCTGACGTTCTGAACATCCGACAGGATGACACCGAGAGAATCCGCATTCTTAAGTCCTAAGCCTAAGTAAGAAATCGTTGCTTCGTTGAAGATGACAGAAGGAATCCTTAAGACAGAAGAAGTAACAATGGTACCAATCGCATTGGGAAGAATATGACGGAAGATCAATCGAGGCGCTTTCGCACCAAGAGTCTTCGCCGCCAATACGTATTCTCGGTTCTTGTATCGGTAGAACTGAGAACGGGTAATCGATTCCGTTCCAATCCAGCCGGTTAAGCAGAGAGCAAGGGCAAAGACAAAGAAGTTCTGTCCAAGCTTCAGGGTAAGAACCGTCATTAAGATGATCCACGGCATACCAGAGAGAATATCAACGATACGTTCCCTAGTTAAGTCGGTGAGTCCGCCGAAGAAACCAGAGATCGATCCCCAGACAACACCGATTAAGATGTTGATGGCAGAGACAATGACACCTAAGATCAAGGAAGTACGAAGACCGGAGAAGACATACTTAAGCCTGTCTTTTCCTTGGGCTTCTGTTCCCAGAAGATGCTTCGGAATCGAAGTATAGCCGAGGTACTTATACCTCCTGACCGTACATTTCAAAGAGAAGGTAGAGACACCTTCGATGGTCGTAGCGGTAGCAGAATCAACGGAAACGACATAGACATCGTTCCGCTTGGATCCTTCTTCCGTAATAGAGAATCCTTTGGTCGGATTTTTCTCATCAAAGGTGATATAGCCTTTTTCTTTCCAGTCTTTCCTAGTAGACCTTGCAACCGGCCTATCCGCCTTAAGTCCATAGGCAATCTGGTATTCGTCATAAAGGACATCACAGCGTTTGGTGATAACATCGCAAGGAGTAACAGCGGTATCTGTCTTCGTGGTCCAATAGCGCGGGTTCTCCTTGCCATCGACCGTCTTAGACTCACCAACCCTTGCATTGGCATCATGGAAGGAGCGATAGCCAAGCTCTCGTTTTTCAATCTTAGAAGAAGAACTAGAGGAGAGATCAAAGTTCTTAAGATAAAGAGCAGTGCTGGAAGTATTCTTCGTATAGAACCTGATACCTAAGGAACCCTTGATCTTTTTTCCGCTGCCAAGAAGAGCAGAGACCTGCTCGTTCTTCTTAAGAGCATCGGTAATATCTAAGGTGACAGCCTCGTAAGTGGAAATCTTCTGACCTTCGTCAGTTGCTTTTTCAGCAATAGCAGGATAGACAGAAGTGCGATCTAAGGCAATAAACCGATTGTTCGTGAAGAAAAGGAGAGAGTAGTCCGGCCTGACACCTTCTTGATCCGTAGATTGGCCAAGAGTATAGGAGAGGGTATAAGTATTGTTTAAATCGTAGGTATAGGCATAAGAGTACCTATAACGGATTTCTTCCTTATCCTTCTTATCACCGACAAGACGGACAAATCCGCCGTTTGCATCATCGGCATGGCCATCGCCATAGCCTTCCCGGACATTGTCGATTTTGACAATATAGTCATCGGAAGCATACTGTCCGATGTAGTTTCCGTCCTTGTCATAAGGATAAGCTTCGTTCTTATGCCAACGGGTTCCATCCCAGAAACCATTGGATGCTGCTGCAATCTTCGGAGGAAGGTTCGTCTCATAGTTATGCTTAGAAGAGATATCGAACGGAACGACACCATTGATAGGCAGGATTAAAGACAGGACAAAAAGAACACCTAAGATAACACCGCCGACAACAGAAGAACGGTTCTTGACAAACCGGTGCCTTGCATCTTTGAAGAAGGTCGTCGGTTTTGTCGTGAACTTAAGATCATGGATGCTCTTGTCCTGCTGGACAAGCTTGAAATCATCCGCGGTAATCTTCTTTCCGTTGAGTTCATCCACCTGCGTATTGGCAGGAATCCTGTTCTTTGTAGAAGAGAGCTGGAAATCTTCGTATTTGTTTTCTTCCATACTTTAGGCTCCCTTCGCACCCCTGCGGATACGGGGATCGACAATGCCATAGCTTAAGTCAACTGCTAAGTTGGCAACAAGTCCGATGACAGTGTAGACAGCCATATCAACAAGTAAGACGTTCCAGTCTTTTGCATTCAGTGCTTCAATGTAAAGACGTCCGATACCATTGATGGAATACAGCTGCTCAAGGATGATAGAACCAGAAAGAATGGAGATGAACTGACCGATAACCATCGGAATAATCGGAACCATAGAATTACGAAGTGCATGACGGATAACGCACTGGCGCTTCGTTAATCCCTTTGTACGAGCAAGAAGCAGGAATTCGCTAGACCTGACTTCGGTAAGCTCAGCACGGGTATAACGGGTGAAACCGGCAATCGTACCGAAACTGATAGATAAGACCGGGATAACCCTAGCCTTAATATAATCTCCAACAGAAGTGGAGGATGCCGGCCAACGGGATGGAAGCCATCCAGTCTTAAAGGACAATCCAAGCATCAAGAGGGAAATAACAACAAAGGACGGAACAGAAATAAAGACCATAACAAGAGTAGAGATGATGTGGTCAGTGGTCGTGTTTTTCTTCAAAGCAGCCCAGATACCAAAGGCAAAGCCAAGAGGAAGAGCAACGAGAAGAGAAACAACATTGACAAGGACCGTCGGTTTGATACGGGTTACGATAATAGCCCTAGCCGTACGGCCTGGGTCAACAGCAGAGGAAGTTCCCCAATCCCATTTGGTAAAGATGCCTTTCAACCAAGCACCATACTGTTGGATCCTTGGTTTCCGGTAGAAATACCAAGTCAAACCCGTCGGGTCTGTATAAGGATTGATAATTAGCTTTCCAAGCCCTGCCTGTTCGGAATTGAAGGCCACATAATAGCCTTTGGCAACTTGGCTTTCGCAGTAAGAGAACTGCGCTGCTTCATTACCGGAGATAGCTGCATCCGGCAGCCTCTTGATCAAGAAGAAGGTTATGGTGAGAATGATGAAGGTCGTGACCAAGAGGAGCAGGATACGCTCTATTGTGTATTTTAGTAAGTAAGGTACTTGTTTTTTCATGATAGGCTCTAAAGAACGGCTTATTTCTTAACGGCAGAGATATAGGACTGAAGTTTAATGGTTTCTTCGCTATCGATAGCAATGCCATTGACAGTGATGGAGTAAGAGACAGTCAGAACAATCTGATCTGTGTTGTTGCCATCATCATCTTTGTTGCAAACATTGGTGAGAGTGACATTGAGGTTCGGATTTGCACTCGTGATAGCATGAACACCCTGTTCACCGAAGATAGCAGTGACTTCTGCTTTATCGGTTGCACCGGTTTCGCTAAGGCTTGCAGTAGAGTAGGTCTTAGAGCCGACCGTGATGAAGAGTTCCTTGATAATAGCACCGGCATCAGTGAAGCCTTTGAAGGAGAGAGCATAAGTAACAGCCCTCTTAGTCTTATCAATAGACTGATACTTCCTTCCATCTTTGGTGGTTCCGCCATTGGAGACGTTCTTGATCTGTGCAAGTCGGCCTTCATTGTCTAAGGCAGCAACCGTGGTTCCTGCTTTCCATAAGCCATCGTAGGACCACTTCTTTCCATCGTAGACAATGCTATCGGAAACTTCAGAAGTATCCGGTCCCCAGTTAAGAGTGAAACCAGAAGAGTTATCGGACTTAAGGACTTCGAAGAAGGAGAGAGGATCCAAGTCGTTTCCGGAAATGGCACCGAAGCCAAGTTGGAATTCGCCCTGTTTCCTAGCATTATAAACATCCTGGGCGTTAGCAGTACCATCAATCTGATTGACTGCGAATTCATAGCTTCCTCCGTATTCAGACTTGAGGAAGTCATTTGCAATCTTTGTCCAGGAATCGAAGACATCGCCATAGGACTTTTGATCGCCAGAGTTCATCCATTTCCTGTCGAGGGTGATCCTGTACGGGTTAGCACTGGTTCCAGCAACACCAGAGTTGTTCTTTGTCTTCAGCTTGTCTTTGTTAGGAATGATAACGTCTTCCATTGCTAAGGCAAGTTCGTTTTCAGCAGCATCGGCATTATAGCCATAGGTATCGTTGTAACGATTGGCTAAGACAGCCTTATGGGCTTCCGTAGAGTTATAGGAAATAGATTCCTCAGGATTGATTAAATAGTTATCGGAGAGATATTCCTGAGTCGGAGTCCTACCGCGGGAAGCGCAGATAGTCTGGCGATCGAGACCATAGCTTAAGAAGTTCAAGAAGTGCTTGTTGGAGAGGTAGAAGACCGTATACTGACTTGCAGTCACAGAAGAGTCATGCTTATAAACACTTCCGTTTGTTCCGAAGAACTTGTTCCACTGTTCTTCCGTTGTTGCGTTGACATTGATCTTGAAGTTGGAGTCAGCTTTGGTCTTGTAGCTCTTCCACTGCCTCTTGTCATTGCCGCCATTCGGGTTAGCAACACCATTAGAGCCAAAGGAACCGCTCTTTAAAGCGTCCTTATCCGGAGAATAGGAATCTGTCTGACCATCTAAGAAACGCTGCTGGCTGATACTGTTCTGACTTCCGATCAGCTGCCAATCAAAGCCTTTGATCTGATAAATATCACGAGTCGTACCATCGGGGAAGGTATCGACTGTCTCATGATAGCCAGTATTCTTCTCAACATAGATATGATCGCCTGCTTTCCAATCCTTAATATAGTAAGGACCAACGGAAAGAGTCGTATCTGTTGCATTGGTATTCTTATCGCTCTTTAAATTCTGTCCATAATCGGTTTTGACAAGCTCTAAGAATTTTTTCGGAAGCGGAGCGTAGAGGTTCGAAGAGAGATAGTACCTAGCATAGAACTGGGTGCAAGGATAGAGAAGGTTGAATTCGATGTATTCGCCGTTTTTATCCGTTCCAACGAAAAGATTCTTTGTATCTGTCCTGTACTTATCCCAAAGTGCATCGTTCCAGATAGCGCCATCAGACGGTTTCTGGCTAGTATGGTTAAAGTAGTTAGCAGCACCAGTGATACCGGAAACACCAGTGGTGATTTCAGCACCACGATACCTTCCGTTATAACGGGTAAGCCTAAATTTCAAACGTGTCAGATAATCTTCGAGTTTGACTTCAGTTCCATTGAACTTATTGTAAGCGGCTTTCTGAGAACCAGAAGCATATTTCGGAGCATCCTTGCCGGTACGGACATAAATACGCCAACGACGGTTAAGGGTTGCATCATTCGGCTGCTCGTTATCGCCGATAGCAATCGGACGAGGGCAGTTTGCCTTAGCAAGAACCGGAACCCACTCATAACCATCCGCCTGGGAATTCAGACGGGTGCCATAGAAGGCAGAAGAAATATAAGCATCGAAATCCAAAATATCAGAACCGCTTCCGTTCCTAGCATTGGCATGCTGAGGAAGAGCAGAAGTTGCAATCTGATAATGCCACGGATCACCGCCGGAAGTCAGGTTACCAATTGCCGCAGTGAGTTTGCCCTCACGCCTTGTACCCCAGCCATAACCGGAGATGTATTCCTTCGGAGTCGGGACATAACGGGAGTTGTAGCAAACATAGCTGCCGTTAGAGAACCTGGTGATACCAGTCAGATAGTTATCAACAGCATATTTTTCAAGAGAGCCTAAGATCTTAGCACGCTCGTCAAAGCTCTCCGTTGCATAAGACTGGATACCTGTTGCTAAGGAAACATCCTTGACTGTGAAATTCAGCGAAAGCTTACCGGAAGCACCGCCATCAACAGTGATGACAGCAGTTCCAGCTTTCTTCGGATTAAGAAGACCGCTATGCTGATCGACAGCAAGAACCGAATCATCGCTAGAGGAGAACGTTGCCGTTGCACCATCAACAGCGATTTGTCCAGTAGTCGAGCCAACCGTGATTTCGAGATTTGCACCATTCTCGACTTCTTTTCCATCATAAGTGACGATTAAATCACTATCATCTGCACTTGCCGATGTGTTCGTAGATGGCTTGACATTAGAATCAGAAATACCCTCCTTGTGGCAAGCGCCAAGAAGCATGACACTTCCTAAGAGAGGTAGCCTAGTTAGCCTAATTGTTTTTTTCTTCATTTTCATTTTCCTCCTTAATATAAAAATAGAGAGTGGACGGCAGTTTATCAACATATCTTACCATAACAGAAAAGGGTATTCCGGAAAACCGGAAAAGAAGAGCACATAGCAATATATGATACCGCTTTCTGACCTATAATACAAACGCTAAAACAATTCCGACAATCAAATAAATACCGCCAAGAATCAAATAGGGAAGATAGTCAAACTGACTTCCATCCCGAAGACGTTTCTTTGCCCTCTTATAATCTCCGGCATTATCGTATCTTTTCGGAGATCCTTTGCGGAAGGAATTGACCAGATTCTGGAACTGATAAACAAAGATATCAAACGTTCCTGCACGTTCGATAAAAGCAAGAACGGCAAAGATGAGATAAGCAGCACCTGGAATAATAAAGCAATCGGAGAGTCCCCTTTTCGCAACAAAGTAACAAAGGAGAATCGAAAGCAGGGATAAGAGGATAAGAACGGACCAAGTGATGATTTTTTTCTTTGTTTCTGGATTGATCCTCATTGTGTTTTCCTTGAAAGAAAGGCCTAGCTGAGAAAATCAGCCAGGCCTTTTGATAAGCAGAAACGAAACGGATTAGTCTTCTTTCTTCTTTTTGCCAAGTGCACGGACAGCTAATCCAGCAGCGAATAAGCCAAGAGCACCAGTTAAGGAAGAAGCAATGATGACAGATCCTCCGCAGCCTTTCTTTCCGCTTTCTGCTGAAGAAGGTGCAGAGCTCGGAGTGGACGGTTTCTGGCTAGAAGAATCCTGGGAAGGAGTATCGGAATTGTTGGCTTCAGTAGCAGTCTTTGGAGCTGCATCTAAAGCGACAGGGCAATAGTTCCTAGAGACAGAAACACCCTTCTTCGGCCTTGTCAGAGTAACAAAGCCAGTAACGGAATCATAGGTGAATTTAGACTCTGCATCGTCAACGTAAATCTCAAGATCATCTTTAGATAAGCCAGCACCGACATGGATAAGGACTGTGTAATCCTTGGTCGGATTGATATCTTCATTCTTAGCACCAGTCAGAGAGACATCGAAGTAGATGTAATTGGAATCAAGGTTGGTCTGCCTGTAGACGAAGTCATACTTATCATTCTTTAAATCATCAGAGATAACAGAGACAGAGTAATCACTCGGGTGAGCGACAAATCCAGTAGAATTGCCAGCGTAGTTCGAAAGCTGAGCATAGATCTTATCGTTGGTTTCCCTAGCGCTCGTAACATTGAATTTGGCAACGCCCTTATCGGTTGTAACCGTGCTTCCGCCGGCAGAGACATAATCAGCATCCGTATTCAAAGCAAGCTGAGTCGTTCCACGTTTCGTAGTAACAAGCTTGTAGCCAGTAGCAGTAGCAGTGGACTTATCGATAACAAGTTTGTATTCCTTGGTCTGCTGAGCAATGTTAGTGGCAAGCGGAGTGAAGGAGAAGTTCAGTGTGTAGTTGCCTTCGGCTAAAGAAGAGAGATCGATATCGATGAAGCCACGATTGACGTTCCTAGATTCATTGAGCCAGGACTTGTAGAGCTTTCCTTCGTTATCGATAGCCTGGAAGGTGCCTCCATAGCTCCTAAGCCTCTTGATCTTACCAGTAGCGACAGTGGCTCCGCTAGCATTCTTGACGGTGTAGCTAGAATCGGCAATGGTACGATTGATGAAGAATGTAGCAACAATGTGGTCGGAATAACCAGCAGCACCAGCGTAGATGGTATCAAGGTTACTTCCATCGGCAAACGGGACCTGGAATTCAGAGTTGATAGTCTTCCTAGCAGCAGTGTCAAGGGATCCGATCTTATTGATAACACTATCGGTGACTTTTCCACCATGTAAGGCAAGAGTAGAACCGGTGTAGGCTTTGCTCTTTGCATAAGTTCCATTCAGGTTCTTCCTGCGGGAATCGATAAGCTCAGAAGTATAGACGTGGTTCTTTTCCTTTTCATCGGAGAACGGTTCAACGGCAGCACCTTTGGTATAGTCGCCATAGAATCCAAGATAAGGAATGTTGAGGTCTAAGTTCTTATCAGTGGTAGAAGCAGAGTTCTTGAAGGAAAGGAATCCTTCGACATAGCTTCCGCCTGCATTCTTGAAGTACTTTGCAAAGTATTCACGTAAAGTACCAGAGAAAGACTCTTTGAAGGATTCATCCGTTGTGAACGTACGTTCATAGTGGAGATTATCAATACGGACTTTCCTTGTTCCAGACTGTGTGCTGTTGGCAGCAACCGTGATCTGGCCTTTGGAAGATCCCTGATAAGCACCATCTGTGACAGTCACAGCATCATCAAGAACAGACCTCGTGATCTGATCGATTAAGCTTTCCGGAGTATCTTTGGTATTTCCAGTCGAATCTTCGTGTTCGTACTGGTCCTTAGTGACCTGAGTACGGAGAAGCGGAATCTGGAGGTTGATGGAAGGAGTGTAGGTCTGCTCCATGCTGTTCGTATTGTGAATCGTATAAGGAATCTCAATAAAGGCCTCTTTATCCTTAGATAAATCAGTATTCAGAGTTCCGTTGTTAACAAGTTCGGCTTTTGCATCTCCGAAGGCAGAGCCATCATCGAGCAGATTCAGATCCGTAGTGACATAGTTTCCGGAATCAAGGATGCGTTTAACATTGATACGTCCAGCACCTTGGATACGGATAGAAGCATTCCGCTTTTCAGCGGAAGAATCATGGAGAGAGTCAGCAGTAGACATAGCAACCATGGAAAGGTTCTTCTTGTAGGTTGCATAGTCGGCATCATCCTTATGCTGGCTTAAAGCAACAGCAAAGGCACCCGTGAGGTTCGGAGTAGCCATAGAGGTACCATCGAAGTACTCATAACCATAGAGGTAAGAAGTATCAATGGTAGTTCCCTCGGCAGTCTGTCCGTGCTTATCGGCCTGGATAGCACCGATAATCTGATAACCAGGAGCAGAGATTGTCGGAGAGATATCAAGGTTAGCATCCGAGCCATCGGAGGAGAAGGAAGCATAAACACCACCGGCCGGAGAGTCCATAACGGTATTCTGAGCAAGGGTGAGTTTGCCTTCCGTATTGGCAGCACCGAAATAAGAACCAGTGCTCTGGAAAACGAAGACAACCGGGATTTCCGGCTTGTAGCCGTTGAAGTCCATGTTCCTATTGAAAGTGACGCCAGGAACGTTGTTGATGACAATCAAGGCAGCAGCTTCGTTCTTAACAGCAAAAGTAGCCTTTTCACGGAAGGTGGAGCCACCACGATCGATAACAGCAATCTTGCCTTTGACGGAAAGTCCGGCAGCAGCTGCATCCTGATAATCCGTATCATCACCATATCCGCCAATACGGACATAGGATAATTCTTTCTTCTTTTCGCCGCCTAAGAGTTCAGTAAGCGGATGTTCGGTCTGATATTTGTCTTTGTCTTCCCTGCCACGACGGTTCGTAACCTGATCAGAGAAGGAAACAGCTTTTCCGTCGACAACCATAACAGAATCAAAGAAGGCACGTTCCGGGTTGGAGGCAGCAATGACATTGGTCTTTTCATCCCTTAAGGCATAGCTTCCTAAGATACCCGTTTCGACATCGTCGGTCGTCCAGTCGGAATAACCGGTATCACCGGCATAGGTGGACTTACCAGCGTTTCCAGCAGCGAAATTGACGATGACGCCAGCTGCTTCGCAGGCCTTGATAGCATTCTGAGTGGAAGAGCTAGTAGAAGAACGGAATTCATCCAAATCGGAGCCTAAAGAGAGGTTGACAACATCGAGTTTCCTCTGAGCAGCATATTCCAATGCCTTGCTGACAGAAGCATCGCTTGCACCGGAAGTATTGTTTCCGAAGACCTTGAAGATAGCGACCTGGGCTTCCGGAGCAATGCCCTGGAATTCATCGCCGTTTGCAGCGGATAAAGAAGCAACATGGGTACCATGAACGTTGTCCTCAGTACCACCAGTAGGATCAACATTGTTGTCTTGATCGGCAACATCGATAGCAAACGGAATCTTGTTGTTGATATAGGTGAAATCCGGAGCTTTGACATTTCCGTTTTTGTCTTTGAACCTAGCAGAGACTTCCTCTTTGTTGTGCCAGCCATCGGATGCGATTTCATCATTGCTTAAATCCTTGAAGGCAGCAGCATTCAAAAGGCTCTTGCCGTTTTCTTTCGGCGGGTTCTGTTCCAAGGAAGTACGCTGACTTGTTCCTTCGACCTGGTTCAGGTATAAACCGGTATCCATGATACCAATTTTGATGCCTTTGCCCCTCTTAGCATCACTGCCAAGAATGTCTTTGGTAACACGCCTTGTTTCAGCAGAGTAGTTCTTCAGCTTCAGTTCTTTGTTCTGGTTGTAAACACTGGTAGAGGCATCCTTGGTCGAGACACCGTCATCCTCTGTTCCAAAGGAAGAAGTCTCTTCCGGAGCAGCATAACGATGAGAAAGCTCGACGCTCTTAACACCGGTAATCTGCTTGAGGATCTCAGAAGCAGCATCGTTCTTGACTTCAATTGCAAAGCCATTGAACAGAGTATCGTAATCATAAGTGATGGCGTAGGAATCAGCAGGGAGACGATACTTGATTTCATTCAGAACACGATTCTTCTCAATCCGAGCCTGGTACGGATTCTTCTTAACATCTCCGGCAACGGTGATCCTATACGTGCTCTTCTCAGCTTCCGGAGCAATCTTGGATAAATCTAAGCTGCTTCCAGACTTATAGCTGACGGCAGATAAGGCAAGCATCGTACCGAAAGATAAGACAGTAAAAAGTTTTTTCATCTTGTCATCCTCCTTATACAGATAAAACGAAATAGTTTCAGCGTTTAATTTTAATTCTCTTTGCACCTGTTTAAAAGCCAAAGCATCTCTTTTTAATCCTATTTATATAGGACTTTTTATTTGATTTTTCTTGTTTTGTTAAGATTTCTTCAGTTTTTATTGAAAAACAGGCGATTTTTCGACTATTTTCTATATTTGTGTAAACGCTTCCAGCTTTTAAGCTTTCCTGAGTTCTTTCACAACCAAAGACCTCTGCTTCCTCTGGTCGATGTCGACATACTCATAAGGTCCATGCCTGTTATAGTCGCCAGTGCCTAGATTCGGACACGGCAGACCCTTGAAGGAAAGCTGGCTTCCCGTTGTTCCGCCACGGACAGCAACTTCAATGGCGGGCCTATTCAGTTTCTGATAGGCGTCCTTCCTCTCCTTCACGATTTCCGGATACTGATCTAAAATTGTCTTCCTATTGTGATATTGATCTGCAATCTCAACCTGGATGACGTCATCTTTGAAAAGCTCATTCCTTCTTCTCGCAGTGAAGAGAGCTAAAGAGGCAAGCCTTTGGATTTCCTGTTCATCGAAGGAACGGATAATGTAGTCCATCTCAGCATGTTCCTCGTTTCCAGTCAGAGAGCAGAGATGATAGAAAGGCTCTTTGTTGTCGGTATGCTCCGGACGAAGATACTTCGGGAGAGCGTTCTGGAAGTCAATGGCAACATTGACAGCCGAGACAAGTTTGTCTTTTGCTTCGCCAGGATGAATCGACTTTCCCTTGATATGGACTTTCCTGCTCTTTGCAGTGAAGGTCTCGATATTGACAGCCTCATTGTCCCCGCCATCGATGGTATAGCCATACTTGGCTTTGACGATTTCCATAGAGACATGCTCGGCATCAACACCGATTTCCTCATCGGTCGTAAAGATGATTTCAAGCGGACGATGCGGAATCTTATTCTGAAGAATGTCTGTCAGGCTGTCCCTGATAATAGCAATACCGGCTTTATCATCTCCTCCTAATAAGGTCGTTCCATCGCTATGAATGATGGAATGATGAAGGGAATGAGCTAAAAGCGGAAATTCTTTTTCGGATAAGACTTTGCCATCTCCTAGGACAATATCCTTACCTTCATAGACATCAATCTTGGTCTTCACATTGGTGTCGCTTGCCTGGGGAGAGGTATCCCTGTGGGCAAGAAGGGCAATCCTTGGCTTATCTCCGGTTCCCTTGAACTTCGCATCGACAATGCCATAGCGGTTGACCGAGATTTCATCTGGATTCAGTTTCTGAAGTTCTTCTAAGAGCTTTTCCGATAGATTCAGAATCTTAGGATCCGATGCACTATCTTCTTTTGGCTCTCCGGCCTTGGTATCGACTTCGACGTAGGATTTAAAGCGTTCGACAATATCCATACTATTAATCTCTCTTTCTATTTCACGTGAAATTATTTATTGTTTCTTGATTTCGTATCCGTAGTTGTAAAGGACATAGTTCTCTTTGAAATTGTAGATGAGGGCAAAGTTTGCATTGATAAACTTGGATTCCCCAAGCCTTTCCTTTGGAATGTTGAGCCTAGGCAGGATCTCCGGTCCAATATGAATGGTCCGTTTGATGGTAGAGTCAATCCTAGAGACCTGAAGCAGATGATAGTAGACAGCTCTCCTGTCGCTGTCATTTGTCTCGGTAAGCCTGTTTTCGAACGTCAGATGGCGATAGGAGAAGGGAAGCATGACTTGGTCTAAGACAAGGATAGCATTGAGTTTTCCTTCCTTCTTGAAGGCATTTCGGTAAGAGTTAATTAAAGTAGCAAAACTCAGTACTTCCTGATAAGCACCCTCTTTCCTGCCATCGAAAATCAAAAAGGCATAGCTGTCCTTAGGAGAACGCATCGAGCTCTTCCTTTCCCTGAAGGAAAGCGGGCAGGCACGATGGACCGTCTTATCGAGAAGATCGAAGAAGTCAGAAAGGTCTTCCTTCTTGATTTCGTCTCCGCTGTTTGGTACGACACGGACAAAGAGATAAAGGACAGGTGTTGTCTTTTTCTGATTGAACCGGGTAATCTCCCTTGCCTTAGGAAGATCGTAGATATCGTAGACATCATCCAGAGAAGAAAAACGATATCCTTGGTCTGTCTTCTCAAGTTGATACGTGAATCCGTTTGTCTTGAAGGATTCCTTTAAGGAAATATCCTTCCTGGTCTGAAGATTGGCAATAAAGTAGCTGGATTTCTTGTCTTCGTCCAGAAGCGGATCATACCTCTTATAATCCCATCCATAAGGACTTTCTTCCCGCCGGAAGTCATCTTTCTTGATAATGCGTCCTGCAAAATCACAGGCTTCCTTTTTTTCTTTTCCGTAGAGATATTCAAAGACCGGAATACTAAGTATCGCGGCTTTCCGTTTTGTTTCAACGAAAGAGACATCTTCCTCCATGACTTCTTTCCTCTTACCACGGAGAGGATAGACGTTCGTGTCTTCTTTTCGCTTCCAGAACGGATTCTCGTTGATTGCCTTTCGGACATGTTCTTCATCGAAAGGATAAGAATGATCACCCCTATAGAAAAGGAAGGAATCATAATACTCTTCATCTCCGCCAGAGAAATAGAAGAGATACTTTTTCTTCTTATCATCGAGCTGACTGCTGAGACTGTCTTTGGCCTCGGTCAGAGTCGAGATTTCCTGGATATAGTCCTTCTTCTCCTTTTCCCATTGTTCCTTTTCTTTTGCGTTATCGGAAAGAAGGTTCGTGTACTTGGTATTGTACTCCCTAGACGTCTTCCTCCTATGATCCCGTTCCTCTTTCCTGGCAGTCAAGGAAGAAGCAACCTGCTTATTTTCCTCTGTCCTATCTTTGATCTGGCTCTGATAATCTAAGATAACCTGTTTGTTATTTTCATTCTCGTTCTTAATGTCAGAGAGCTCATTATTCGTATCACGAAGGGAATCATTGAGGTTTTTGATTTCCTCTTCCAGCTGGGCTTTCTGATCATCCACAAGGACAGACTGAGCATCCAACTGAGAGTAGTTCTTCTCCAAATCGTCATAGCTCTGTGCTTTTGCGTCCCTTTCCTTTTTCCTTGCGGTAAGACTATCGTTGAGAAGAAGAACTTCCTGTTTGAGCTTTTCGTTCTCAGACTGTAAAGAAGAATAGGCAGCATCCAATTTTGCTTCGTTATCGTTCGCTTCTTTCTCTTTCTGGTTCAAAGCAGATTCCAAGGAAGAAATCCGGGCTTCTCTTTCCTGAATCTGGTTCTTCAGTTCCTCGTTTTCATTCTTCAAGGAAGAAGACTGTTCCTGATAGGAAGCAGAAGCCTTATTCTTGTCTTTCTCGCTTTCTTCCTTATAGGTAGCAAAAGAGGAAGAGAGAGATTCTTTCTCCTCTTTCAGCTGATTCAGTTCCCTATTCAGCTGATCTTTTTCTTCCTGGTAAGAAGAGAGCTTATTCTGCCTATCTTCCTTCTCCTTGAGAAGAGTATTCTTCTCTTCTTGAGAAGATACTTTCTGCTTCTCAAGCTCTTCTTTTTCTCTCTTTATCGCTTCCAGCTGAAGAAGAATCTCTTCTTTTTCTTTGTCTTTCGATAAAGCTTCTTCACTTAAAGAAGAAACCTTGGCAGACAGAGCATCATTCTTCTCTTTGTAAGAAGCCGTCAGTTCCTCATTCTTGCTGCTAAGCTCATTGTTTTCGTTCTCAAGATGAATGATCTTGTCTTGTAGAGCATCCAGCTCATTCTGAAGAGAAAGAATCTCCTCATTCAGTTCATCCCTCTTATCTTCTTCCGCAAAGGAGATTGGTTGTTTCACACTAGAAGGAGCTTCCATAGGAGAGGGCTTTTCATCCTCTAAGACAAGCTCTTTTTCCTCCATGGAAGAAGCTTCCTGTGCTTCTTCTGGCAGTTGCTCCTTGACCTTTTCCATGCTAGGAGCTTCTTCTTCAGGAACCTTTTCTTCTTCCCTGACCGGCTGATTCTCCAAAACAGTCTCCGGAGCAGTCTCCCTCTTCTGCTGAGCTTGTTCCTCAATCGGAGATTCTTCCTTGACTTCACTAAGAATAGAAGGACTATCTTCTTCCTCATCATCCAAAGGCATCTCAATAATAGGCTGAGAGGAAACAAGACCCTTCGTATTCTCCTTGAAATAAGCCTGTCCAATCGCAGAAGGATTCTTCAGATTGAATTTTTCCTGCTTCTTTCCGTAAATCAGATTAAAACGATTCCGGTTATAGAACTCATTCTGATTATCCAAGTCCGGTTCCCTGTTGAATGGATGATTCCGGTCCGTGACATCAAAAAGAGCATAGGTTCCGTATTTTCTGCCTTTCCGGACTTCGAAAATCGCATTTCCGATACGGAAATTTGATTTTCCGTCACGCCTATCATAGCTTGACTGGCTTTCAATCCTGAGATTCGAAGGAACATTCCTGCCTCCGCTTGTCAGAGGACGGATATAGTCCTCTCTCCAGCAATAGAAGGAGTCTGGATTCCTATAGTCTTCCTTATGGATTTCCTGTGCTGCGAAATCATAAGCGACCGTCTTCTCTCCGTATAGGCTCTCCCAGAGCCGTTGTGCTTGAATTTTATCCATATTCTACTCCCTTGAAGCGAACTCATCATAGAGTTCCTGATTTAGTTTCTTCCTTGTCTCACTATCGATTTTCTGATGTTTCCGGTTATAGTCCAATAATCCGTTGGCTTCTGTCTCGCAATCGCCAAGTTCGGTATAGATAACACCGTTTAACCCTTGCTCTTTGATCTGCGGAAGGACGTCCTTAAGATAGAGCTTCGTCCTCTTTTTCTTCAGGTCTTCCCGATTCTTTGCATTGGAATGACCAAACCTCTTTGGATAGGGGAAGCCTTCTTCTTTTAGTCCGATTCCCCCGATTTCACTTAGGATGAAGAGACGATGGAACGTATTCTTCCGTTTCCTATTGGGAATGGTGTAGGTATGAATTGAAAAGACATCGGAACGATTTGCTTCATACCATCCAGATGCCGTATCTAAAATCCTCTTAGAATCCAGTTTCTTCGCTAAGTCGTAATAATAAGAAGGATTTGCTTCACCCCAGCCTTCATTGAAGATTGTTTCCCTGATAATAGAAGGATGATTATGGAAGAAAGGAATCCATTCCTTCCTTTCTTTTTCAAATACAGTTAAGGAAGCATCATCTTTTCGTCCTAGTTTTTCCCGATGGATGTGTTTTTCCTTCGAATAGGAAGGGAAAAGACGCGGAAGAACGGTCGGAAGAAACTTCGGACGATAACCTCCGCAAGGAAAATCCTGAATCAAAAGGATGCCGTACCGATCTGCAAGATAATAGAAATAAGGAATCTCTGTTTTCCTATGGACTCTTAGACAGTTGAATCCCATCTCTTTTGTTTTCAGGATATCATCCAGATAGTCCTGATAAGAGGAAGGAGTCAACCTAGAAGTACCGTAGTATCCTTGATCAAGAAGACCAGAGAGGAAGACAGGGTGTCCGTTCAGATACAGACGCTTGTACCCGTTTTTTTCCTTGATTTCCCTCTTTCTTAGTCCGAAATAGGAGTAGACAATGTCATCTCGATAGGTGAGCTTCACACTATAGAGATAAGGATCCTTATCACTCCAAAGATGGAGGTCTTCCTTTAGATAAAGAAAGGTTTCCTTACCGATTTCGACTTCGTATTCTTTGTTCAGGATCAAGACTTTTGCGGTTCCTTTGTCATTCGCCTTGACTAAGACTTTGACACCGTGATGCTCGATATCTTCCGTAAAGGAAAAGTCCGTCAGATGGAAAGAAGAAACATTTTCCATCCAGATTGGCTTGTAAACACCAGAAGAAGAGGAATATCTCCATCCCGATGGCTTTAAGGTCTGCTTTCCGTTGGTATAGTAGAGAGCGTCCGTCCTGTCCTTGACCCGTAAGACAAGATCAAGCGGGAAAGAAGAAGGAGAGACTTCAACCTGGAAAGGAGTCCTTCCGCCTTCGTGTGTCCAAACAAGCTGATGATTCAAGAACACAGAGCAGATCTGATCCACTCCTTCGAAGTGAAGAATGATTTTGTCTTTGGTGAAGTTCTCAGGAAGATCAATGACTTTGTGATAATACCTATAGTCATCTGGATTCACTAAGCGGTTTATCAGGGAATCCATCGTCTCAACCGCAAAAGGAACCCTGATTTTCTGACGATAAGAAAGAGGAAGATAGTCTTCCTTTGTTCTTGCAAAATCCCATTGTCCGTTCAAACTAACATAGGATTCCCGCTGGAAGGAGGGATTGGGATGCTCCTTAAGCGGAAGATTCGTCTGTGGTCTGTAGTTTTCGTCTTTCAGAAGATATCCGTTATTGACGCCTTTGTTCTTCACGCATTGCATGATTTCTTTTCCTCCCGGAAATAGAAGTAAATCGGAATAAGGCTCAACGCTAAGATGCCAAGTCCCCTATAGTACCCATAGCTCGATGGTGTCTGATTCCTGACTTCCGGAAACACCGGGTCAACGAAGCTTCCACCATAACGGGAATTAAAGGCATCGCCGATAAAAGGACCGATGCACCTAGGCAAAGCAACCACAAAGAGCCTTCTGACGCCCCTGAAGACTCCTTCCTTTCCTTCTGGAATCTTTTCACGGACTAAGGCATTGATAATGGTCGGAATGCCGACAAATCCGAATATCATCAAAAGACCTGAAATGGTTGCGTAGACCGTACGGATACTGCTTCCGTCTTTTCCAATTTCCGGAATCAAGGCCATCCTGACAAGTGAGATTCCATAAAGCGCGAAAACAGGAAGAATCCTCTTTTTCTTTCCAACCTTATCCGAAACAAATCCGAGAAGGATAGTCAGAAGAGAACCGACTAGGAGTGCAATTGCCATAACAATTGCAAAAGGAGTCAGGATTCCGCTTTCCGCAGTATTGGCAATCTTACAGGTATGTTCCAGATAAACCATCAAGTAGGGGAAGAAAACGTTGTTTGCAGTACCAAAGACAAAATAGATGAGAAGAACGAGATAAAGAGATTTGTTTTCTTGGATCGTCTTAAGCTTAAAGCCTTCGATAAGAAGAGAAAGATAATTCTCGTTCC
The DNA here is from genome assembly GCA_900549915.1 of uncultured Mollicutes bacterium. GTDB lineage: Bacteria > Bacillota_I > Bacilli_A > RFN20 > CAG-288 > Enterosoma. The sequence goes on from URQF01000009.1 coordinate 23,763, forward strand.
GATGCCTCTTCTCATCTTCTTTTTCTTTTGGAATCAGGAAGAAGGAAACAATGCCAGCGAGAATGACAACACCGCCAATCAAATAGAAGAAGAGATCCCATCTTGCATCATGGACACCGGTCTTAGAGTCTGTTGTCAGTCCGTTGAATCCGACAAAGAGAATCAGCCTGGAAATCAAAGGAAGAACGGAAAGAACGCCTTCTGCCTTTCCTTTGTCCTTCTGTCCGATGTTCTTTGTGACATACGAGTTAAAGGAAGCATCATTGGCCGTTGAGCCAAAGAACGTCCTTGTACAGTCAAGAATAATGACCCAGACCGCGGCTAATGAAGAGCTCCTTGCCAAAGGAATCAGTTTATTGACGGAATTGACGTTCAATAAGCCAAAGCAGGCGGTTGCAATACCCCAAAGAAGATAGCCGCCGGAGATAAATTCTCTCCGGTGTCCGACTTTGTCAGTCAGGGTTCCCCTGAAAATGGTCGTCAGTGTGGCAACGATGGCAGAAAACGCAGTCGTTAGCGCAATATACCTCGAATAGTCAAATCGTTCTCCGATAGGAGAAGAGAAGTTGATATAGGTGATAAAGGTATTGAGATACCTGTTTTCTAATGACCAAGCAAGTTGTCCAACCAGTCCAATAAGGATGAGGAAGAACCACCTGCGGAGGGAAATCCCTTTCTGCTTCATAATCGTGATTCGTTAATTGTAGGAAGAGAGACGGATTGGAGTGATGATCTGGATATTCTCCGGATCTTTGTTCTTCGCCATGAACCTGCGGTTTGGAGAAGAGAAGGTAAGCGTGATTTCATCGCTCTGAAGTGCTTTGACAGCGGCTGTCACATAATCGACATTGAAGCCGACTTCAAAGACATTCTCATTTTCCGGCCTGACTAAAGAGAGAGGCTTAAGGGTTTCGGAAGCATTTCCCATAGAAGTGGAATTAGCACTGATTGTCACACCGGAGTCCTTGCTTAAGGTCAAGCGGACACGATTGTTTCGATCATCTGCATTCAGGATGATGATCTTGACACGGTCTGCAGCAACAAGGAATTCCTGTGCTTTCAGAGTGACCTGATAAGGGAAGGACGGAGGAATGATGCGGTCTGGAGTCGGGAAGTCACCTTGAATCAAACGAGTAGAGACCCTGCAGTTCTTTCCGACAAAGAGAGCACGCTGATCATCAAGATAAATCGTGACCATGTCTTCCGGATTGAGTCCGGTCACCCTGTTGAGAGTCTTAACGGAGCAGGTGAAGTTGAATTCAGCAGCCTGGTCTTCGACAGAGACAGCATTTCTTGCCCTGCGATAGGAATCCGTTGCCAAGAAGTAGAGCTTTCCGCCCTGAGCGCGGACATTGACACCGAAGAAGAGCGGCTTTGGTCCTCTTGAGGCAGCAGCATAAGCAGTCGTATCAAACAATTTCTTCCTGTCCTTGACCTGGACCTTGAAGCCCATTTTTGACGGTAATCTGGACTATGTCAGTGAGGATGATTATACGGAAGAGTTGTGGAATGAGTTGTCACGTAAGCGAGAGGGACATCT